>CAKZUP010000035.1 GCA_937922945.1 uncultured Granulosicoccaceae bacterium | reverse complement strand
ATGGCGGCGCTGCTCGCTGGATTGCCAACCAGTGCCACAGGCATAACGGTTAATCGTTTATGTGCATCGGGTCTGGATGCGGTTGGTACGGCTGCCCGAGCCATTAAAGCCGGAGATAGTTCGCTGGCCATTGCTGGTGGTGTGGAAAGTATGAGCCGGGCGCCTTTTGTTATGCCAAAAGCGCATACTGCTTTTTCACGTACTAACGAAGTTTACGACACCACTATTGGGTGGCGATTTGTGAACCAGCGAATGCAAGCAAAATACGGTGTGGATTCTATGCCGGAAACAGGCGATAACGTGGCTGAAGCGTTTAATATTAGCCGTGAAGATCAGGATGCGTTTGCACATCGATCGCAGCTTCGGTACGCGGATGCATTTGAAGCAGGTTACTTTCGTAATGAGCTTATGTCGGTAGCAGTGCCGCAAAAAAAAGGTGATGACTTACTGGTGGAGGTTGATGAGCATCCTCGCCCCAGCACCAAGCTTGAGAGCTTAGCTGCTCTGAAGCCCTTAAATGGCAGTGATAAAACAGTAACGGCAGGAAACGCATCAGGGGTGAATGATGGCGCGGCCGCTTTGCTGATTGGTGGTGAAAAGATGGCTGAACTGCACGCGCCTCTTGCTCGTATCGTGGGTATGTGTGCAGCAGGAGTAGAACCCCGAATCATGGGTATCGGCCCGGTTCCTGCGAGCCAAAAGTTGCTCAAGCGCTGCGGATTAAGTCTTGATCAAATGGACGTTATCGAACTCAATGAGGCATTTGCGAGTCAGGCTCTTGCCTCGCTTCGTGAATTAAACATTCCAGACGATGCGGAACACGTTAATCCAAACGGCGGAGCAATTGCACTGGGTCATCCGTTAGGTATGTCTGGGGCGCGTTTGGTGCTAACCGCTGCGTATCAGTTAAAGCGCACCGGTGGGCGTTATGCGCTGTGTACTATGTGCGTTGGTGTGGGGCAGGGTTGTGCCTTAATTATTGAACGAGTTTAATTTAATAGGCCTTGTTGAGCGGGCCTAAAAGGAAACGATCAATGTATTCGCAAATGGTTAAGTCGACGGGTAAGGCGGTTCCTACACTCGCAGAGCTATCGCCTGAAGATCGCGCGTTTCAGAAACGCATAGATCGAGGTGAAAAAATAGAACCCAAAGAGTATATGCCTGATGCGTATCGTAAAAATCTGATACGCCAGATTGGTCAGCATGCCCATTCAGAAATTGTCGGTCAGTTACCCGAAGGTAATTGGATAACGCGTGCGCCCACACTTGAACGCAAAGCCAACCTATTGGCCAAAGTGCAAGACGAAGCTGGCCACGGACTTTATCTCTATTGTGCGGCGGAAACTTTAGGAGTCTCTCGCGATGAGCTTTACCAGATGCTGCACGATGGCCAGATGAAGTATTCATCGATTTTTAACTATCCAACGCTTACCTGGGCCGACATGGGCGCGGTGGGTTGGTTGGTCGATGGCGCGGCTATTATGAATCAAGTGCCATTGCAGCGCACCTCCTATGGTCCCTATGCGCGCGCCATGGTGCGTATTTGTAAAGAGGAAAGCTTTCACCAGCGGCAGGGTTTTCACATCATGATTGCCATGGCAAAAAACGGTACGCCCGAGCAGTTTCGCATGGCGCAGGATGCGCTGAACCGGTTCTGGTATCCGTCACTGATGATGTTTGGCCCGTCAGACAAAGACAGTGTTCATTCAGCGCAATCCATGGCCTGGAAAATCAAGATGAACACCAACGACGAGCTGCGACAAAAGTTTGTTGATGAAACCGCACCACAAGCAGAGTTTCTTGGCCTAACCATCCCCGATGAGAAACTGAAGTGGAATGAGGCAACTGGTCACTACGATTTTTCCGAACCAGATTGGAATGAGTTCTACGATGTGCTTAATGGCAATGGGCCGTGTAATACGGAACGGTTGGACACGCGCAAGAAGGCCTGGGCAGATGGTGCCTGGGTTCGCGAGGGCATGATGGCTCACGCTGAGAAAAAAGCGCTAAAAGCCGCGAAAGCAGGGTAATCTGATGACAGAGTCCAAAGAATGGCCCTTATGGGAAATCTTTATTCGAGGCCAGCATGGTATGAGCCATCGTCATGTTGGATCGCTGCATGCACCTGATGCCGAGCGTGCCATTAAAAATGCCCGCGATGTTTATACCCGACGCAACGAGGGTACGAGTATTTGGGTGGTTGAAGCTTCAAGTATCACTGCATCCAGCCCGAGCGACAAAGGACCTCTGTACGAACCGTCACGAGACAAAGTCTATCGCCACCCTTCGTTCTATGATATTCCAGACGATGCAGGCAATATGTAATGACTGAGTCGCCGAACCCATTGTTTGAATTTTTGCTTCGTCAGGGTGATAACGCACTGGTGCTGGGCCATCGCACATCGGAATGGTGTGGTGTCGGGCCAGCACTGGAAGAAGATATTGCTTTGGCCAATACGGCACTTGACCTTATCGGGCAAACTCAGTTGTGGCTTGGCTATGCCGCAGAGGTTGAAGGTAAAAACAGATCGGCAAACGATCTGGCCTTCATGCGTGATGCGTACGATTTTCGAAATATTTTAATGCTGGAAGTGCCGAATGAAGATTTTGGTCGCACCATGGTTAGACAATTTCTGTTCGATGCGTTCCAAGTGCCTTGGCTGAGCGCGTTGCGACAATCCTCCGATCAGCGTGTTTCTGAAATAGCTTCTAAGTCAGTCAAAGAAGCGCAGTACCACCTGGAGCGTTCAGCGGAAACGGTTATCGCGTTGGGTGACGGTACGCCTGAGAGTCATGCACGTATGCAAGCTGCGCTGAATTACCTGTGGCCCTACAGCGGTGAAATGTTTGGCAACGACAGCACCGATCAAGCGATGCATGAACAGGGTATAGCGCCGCTACCGCAAAGTTTGCACAAACCGTGGATGCAGTCTGTGTCAAACACATTGGCACAGGCTTGTCTGGCTGTACCGGAAGATCCTTTTGCACATTCCGGAGGCAGGACCGGCTTCAGACACACCGAGCATCTTGGGCACATGCTATCGACGATGCAAGTGCTTCAGCGCTCTTATCCGGGTGCGAGTTGGTGAACGCTGCCGTGTTGACAGAAAAGCAGGTTTGGGATTGGCTGGAGCAAGTGCCGGACCCAGAAATTCCGGTGATTTCCATTGTTGATTTAGGCGTGGTGCGAAATGTTTGCGTAGAGCACGATGACGACACGCAGGCAGCGAGCGTGAAGGTCACTATTACGCCTACGTATTCAGGCTGTCCAGCTATGCGTGAGATCGCAACGAATATTGAATCGGCGCTTACTCAACGCGGCATAACCGACTTGGAGCTGCAGACCCAAATCGCCCCGGCTTGGACCACCGATTGGATGTCTGAAGTGGGTAAGCAGCGTTTGGAGGACTACGGCATCGCAGCGCCGCAAGCCAAAGGGGCTCCTGAACGTTGTCCTCAATGCAAATCTACTGCAGTGGAAAAAGTGAGTCAGTTCGGTTCAACACCATGCAAAGCGCAATGGCGATGCACCGATTGTCTGGAACCGTTTGAATATTTTAAGTGCATATAAAAAATGAACCAGTTTCATTCACTCACGGTTGTTGATATACATAGAACCATTCGCGATGCTGTGGTAGTGACATTGAAGCCAGAGAATTCGGATGCGTTTACCTTTACGCAAGGGCAGTATCTAACGTTTCGAAAACATTTCGATGGTGAAGAACTGCGACGTTCATATTCAATTTGTGCGGCTAAGCAAGACAATACACTCAAGGTTGGTATCAAGCGCGTTGATGGCGGTGTGTTTTCCACTTGGGCTAATGTCGAGCTAAGTATAGGAGACACCATAGAGGCAATGCCTCCAATGGGAAATTTTTACGCATCTGCAGCTGACACCAGCGCGTCTTATCTGGCATTCGCAGGTGGTTCAGGTATAACACCGATATTGTCCATTATTAAAACCGGATTACAGCAAAGCGAAACTGCTCGTTATTCCTTGGTGTATGCCAATCGTGGTACCAGCTCGATCATGTTTCGCGAAGAACTGGAAGATCTGAAAAACCGATTTCTGGAGCGATTCAATGTCGTCCATATACTGGAAGATCAAAGTGAGGAAATTGCTTTATTCAATGGCCGGGTTGATGCCGAGAAGTGTCGGCAGCTGTTTGAGTCATGGATAAACATCGAAACCATAGACATGGTTTATCTGTGTGGACCCGAGCCAATGATGATTGGTATTCGTGATGCGCTCAAAACACATGGCTTAAGCAAAGAGCAAATACGCCTTGAACTTTTCGGTAGTTCCCAGCCGGGGCGTGCAAAACAACCTGCATCAATTGTCACAACGAATGAGAACGGGGTGGCAGCTCAGGTGGTTCTCGGTGGTGAAACGCGCAACTTGGTTATTCCGCCAGACTCCACGTTGCTTGAGGCTGCGCTGAGCAATAAAGTCGACGCACCGTATGCTTGCAGAGCCGGTGTGTGTTCGACGTGCAAGGCAAAGCTATTAAAGGGTGAGGTTGAAATGCGCGCTAACCATGCACTTGAAGATCACGAAGTAGAAGCAGGTTTTGTTCTGACCTGTCAATCTGTACCCGTTACAGAAAACGTAGTCTGGGACTATGATCAGGCAGGGCATTAAACTGGTGGTTGCCGTGCCTATTAAGGATTACAGAACTGTTCATGCTAACTATCTGTGCTGATAGGCGAGGCTATTTCCACCAAGCATCCATTCAAATCGCGCACATAGGAAACTGTTTGGCCCCATGGTTTTTCGTTGGGATTACTAACGGCTGTGCAGCCTGCTTCGACGGCTTGTTTGAAGGCCGAGCCAACATCATCCGTTACAAAACAGATTTCCCATCCTGAGGGCGGGTTTGCGGGGTCATTGGGGAGAATGGCCAGACCGTTCATTTCCGCTTCTTCGTTTCCTGCAAACGCGAGAACGGTATCACCGGTTTCCAGTTCAGCGTAAAGATTACTTTCGTGAACGAATTTGCGCGTCAGCCCGAAGGCTGACTCGTAGAACGCGATCGTGCTTGGCACGTCATCGACATAGATAATGGTATAAGCAAATTTCATACGATCACGATATCGAATGTGTTTTGGCTAATCTTGAATAAATCGGACATTCGGTGAAAATAACTCGGGCTGCGATAAGTCCTGCGGAATATTTGAAGGTGAAAAACCACCGAAGCGCCGGAATGCCCGCGTAAGATGCGCCTGGTCTGAGTAACCGCACTCGAATGCAGCGCTGGCAGGTGGCAACTGTTCGCTGTGTACAAGCCTTAACGCTCGATGGAATTGGACAAGCTGTGCGTAGATTTTTGTAGAAAGCCCGACATTTGCGCGAAACATCCGGTTTATTTGTCGTGCTGTGCAACCTGCCATGGTCGCTATCGTGTTTATTCGCATGCGTCCGCCGGATACATGCAGCGCTTCCAGCGCAAGTGCTAAACGATGATCTATCTGAACGGCCGTGCTGGCTTCCGTTATCTTGGAAAGATTTTCCAAGTTTAAATTGCGTTCCTGCAAATCGTTAAGTGCAGGTAGTAATGTAAGCGCCTCTTTGCCTCGAAGCACAGTATCGGAGGCGCTGATAAGCTTTTGCCGCCAAACGCTAACGCCATAGCCTGGCCGCAATCGAATCCCGAGCCAGCAATCTCCTTTTGCATACTGAACTGTATAAGGTTGCGTTGCAGGCCCGGTAATAATAGGCGTTGGAGGTTCAGCGCCAACCGCGTTATGTTCTAAAATGATATCGCAATGACCATCAGGCAACACCACGCTTTGTCCGGCTTTCTTTGCAATAAAAGACCAGTAAGCATCCACGTGTCGAGACGATTTCGGCGTAACGATAGTTTCTCGATATCCGGCTGGTATAGGGATGGGTCCACACCTCATTCATAAACAGGGCTATCGTATCATCGTAGTACTATTTGTCGTTTTATTGCCAGCAATAGAGCGATTTATGTATTGTTGCCATAAGTTGTTTTTGTCAGCACTTAATCTCCGAACTCTATCTGCGTTTTCATTGCGACATTACGATCGTTTGCAATGGTGAATGCATTTTCAGCATCAGCCAATTTCATGGTATGCGATATGAGCGGTTTGACATCGACGAGTCCGGATGACATGAGCTGGACGGCTAGTTCAAATTCCGGATGAAAGCGAAACGAGCCGCGTAAATCAATTTCTTTGGCTGTCAGCTGCATCATGGGAAGTGACATGTCACCACCAAGGCCCAGTTGCATGATAACGCTGCGCGGTTTAGACGCCGCAATGGCTTGTGTGAGCGCAATGACATTGCCACTGCATTCGAAGACGAGGTCGAAATAACCTTTACCTGCAGCATAGTGGTTAAGCGCTTCAGGCTCATTAATAACGTTAATGGTACTGTCCGCACCGCACTGCTTGGCTATGGATAATGCGTTGTCGGCTAAATCGGTTGCCACTATTTCTGCAGCCCCGGCTCGTCTGGCGGCAATGATGCTAAGTGCGCCAATGGGGCCGCTGCCGGTGACCAGTACTTTTTTACCGAGTATCTCACCTGCGCGCTTGGCTGCATGCAATGTGACAGCGAACGGTTCTGCCATGGCCGCTTCGCCCGGGCTGAGATCGTTTGCTTTCACGCATTGCCAGGCTTTCACTGTTATTTGTTGCCTGAATGCACCTTGTATGTGTGGAAACGGCATTGCCGAACCATAGAATTGCATATTTTCGCAGTGATTATGTTGGCCAGCAGTACAATACTGGCATGTAAAGCAGGGCCGCGACGGTGAAATGGATACCAGCTCACCCGATGTGAAAGGCAACTCGTTACTGCCTTTTTCCAACACATGACCGGATACCTCGTGCCCGAGTATCATCGGCTCTTTAATGCTTATTGGACCGAACCCGCCATCGTTGTAGTAATGCAAGTCGGAACCACACACACCACCGGTCGCAATGCTAATCACGAGCTCATCTGCCTTTGGTGGTAAGGTCTGTGAATCTTCAAGCCGCAAGTCTTTTGCTGCATGAATAACCAATGCTTTCATAAATTTGTTCTCTTTAGCGAATCATGTACAATGTTACCGATAACATAGCGAATAACTCGACGAATGTCGATCATTTTAACGAGCGAGATAGTAAATGTCTAAAGGTATAGAGCTGTTTGATTTGACCGGAAAGCGTGTTTTGATAACAGGTTCCAGTCAAGGAATCGGTTTAACGTTAGCCCGCGGGTTGGGTGAGGCTGGGGCAACCATTGTTATTAACGGGCGCGATGAAGACAAACTGGCGAAAGCGAGTAAGGGTCTTAAAGATCATGGCGTTAAAGTTGAAGCACTTGCGTTCGATGCTACTGATCATTCGGCGGTTGCAAAAGCTGTGGATCACGCCGAGTCGAATTTTGGCGCAATTGATGTGCTCATCAATAATGCGGGTATGCAACATAGAACGCCGTTACATGAATTCGATCCGGTTATTTTCAATCAAATGCTGCAGACCAACATAGCCACTGTTTTCAATGTGGGGCAAGCGGTTGCGAAGCATATGATCAAACGAAATGCTGGAAAAATCATCAATATTGCGTCTGTACAGACTGCTCTGGCTCGGCCAGGTATCGCGCCATATACCTGTACAAAGGGAGCAGTAGCGAATTTGACGAAAGGTATGGCGACCGATTGGGCGCCGTTCGGAATGCAAGTTAATGCGATTGCGCCGGGTTATTTTGATACACCATTGAATGCTGCCCTGGTTCAGGATAACGATTTTAGTGCATGGTTGGAAAAGCGTACTCCTGCTGGTCGATGGGGGCAGCTTGACGAGCTTATCGGTGCTGGAATATTTTTAAGTTCTGATGCATCAAGCTTTATCAATGGACATACATTGTTTGTCGATGGCGGTATAACCGCTTGTCTATAAAGTAAAACATCTCCTAATGATCGCTAATCGGATCTGCGTACCGGTTCGGTTAGCGATAACGTTGTAATTCAAAAAAACCATTTTTTTCTTGCGCGAATATTTTTATTGTGTATAGTTCTCTAAAAATGATACCGGTAACATTTTGGGTTTAAATCCACGAAAATGCTGAATTTCAGTATGCAAAGTGAGTCAAACAGGTAGCAAATGCCAAACATCAAGCTCGACAAGCTAACCAAAAGCTACGGTAATGTAGAAGTGCTGCATGCCATCGATTTAGAGATGCAAGATGCTGAATTTACTGTGCTTGTTGGTCCCTCAGGCTGCGGTAAATCAACCACGCTTCGCATGATTGCAGGGCTGGAATCGGTTACTGATGGTGAAATTTACATCGATGACAAGCCAGTGAAGCATTTGGAGCCGAAAGAGCGCGACCTGGCGATGGTGTTTCAAGACTACGCGCTTTACCCACACATGAATGTGGCGAAGAACATGTCGTTTGCATTGCGCCTTGAGAAGCGACCTAAAAAAGAGATTGAACAAAAAATTAATGATGTAGCAGAGATCCTCGGGCTTACCGATTACTTGTATCGCAAGCCGGCAGAATTATCTGGCGGGCAACGACAACGAGTAGCTATGGGTAGAGCGCTGACCCGTGATAGCTCTACATTCCTGTTCGATGAACCATTATCAAACCTTGATGCCAAGTTACGCACGCAAATGCGAGCTGAACTGGCACTGATGCGCCAACGCGTACGAAAGAATATGATTTACGTCACGCATGATCAAATCGAAGCTATGACGCTTGCCGATCGAATAGTGGTGATGCACGGCGGTCATATTCAACAGCAAGGCACGCCTGAAGAATTATTCAAACGCCCTGCCAATAAGTTTGTAGCAGGTTTTTTAGGCACACCGCCAATGAACTTTCTATCGGCCATGATTGAGCAAAACGGTGAAGCCACAATGCTTGTCGGGGATGGCTTTCGATTACGCTGCGATCAGCCTACTGTTGATCGTTTAGCGCACGCCAAATCATCCAATATCGTTATTGGTATTCGACCATGCGATTTAGAATTTGATCCGAATGCAAGCGATGCTAATGCTTTTGACATAGATGTGGTTTTGTCAGAGTACATTGGTGCGCAGTCGGTTCTTATAGGGAAGTGTAGCGAGCAGGAATTTATGGTTGAACTTAAATCTGATACGCCAATAGCCTTAGGTGAGCGGCTGAGATTTTCTGTTCAATTTAGTGATATGCATTTTTTCAATGTAGACAACGATCTGGCCTTAGCCTAATGGTTGTTTGCATTTACTTAGGAGATAACTGGAGGAGTATATGATTAGACTATCTACAACACTACGATGTATAACAGCGGCATCGGTTATGGTGCTCGGACAAGCCATAGCTGGCCCATACGATGATCATGCGGGCACTACGCTGGTTGTTAATTTTCCTGCGCATCCACATTACGATGCCGTTCGAAAAATACTACCTGAATTCACCAAAGAAACAGGTATTGAAGTTGAAGTTGATCAGCTTCCGTATCTGAAAATGCGTGAAAGACAAACTCTGGAACTGGGTCAGGACGAAGGTGATTATGATCTGATTGCCTATGTTGTTTTCTCTAAAGCCGATTACGTTTACGCCGATCAGCTGGAAAACCTGGCTCGTTACTTTATGAATCCCAAGCTTGCTGATCCATCGTACGATGCCGATGATCTTATCGATGGGTATGTTTATAACATTGGCTTTGCTGGTGGTAACAAAGGGTATTTGCAAGGTAAAACAGGTTCGTTGTTTGGTATCCCTTATGGGTCTGAAACCTCGGTTCTTGGCTACCGCAAGGATATTTTTGAGAAGCATGGCTTAAGTGTTCCTGAAACTTACGACGAAATGTTGGACATCGCTTGTAAGATTCCTGAGCTAGAGCCTGGAATGGGCGGCTTGAGTTCTCGTGCTGCGTCTGGCCATCACGCCAGCCATGCGTTTCTGCTTCATCTTGCGCCACTAGGTGGCAGAGTGTTCGATGACAGCTGGAATCCTATTGTAAACAATGAAGCGGGTGTACAAGCTGCGAATGCATTGAAAACAATTGTTGGCTGTGGACCTGAAGGTGCAGCAAGCTTTGGTTTTGGCGAAGCACTGGGTTCTTTCCTGGCAGGCGACACTGCTATGTTTCTTGATACTACAGTGGTAGCAGGTCAGATTGACGATCCAAGTAAATCGAAAGTGGTTGGAAAAGTGGGTTGGGCGATGCACCCCATGGGAACTCGCCGTGGAAGTCAAACAGGTGGGTTTGGTATTGGTATTCCCAAGAATGCCGAAAACAAAGAAGCAGCATTTCTGTTAATGCAATGGTTAACCTCTAAGAAAGGTGACAAGTTAGTGGCCATGGCAGGTGGTAATCCATCGCGTTTTTCTACACACGAAGATGCTGATGTTAACGCTAAGTTCCCGCACATGAAAACGTTTGGCGAAGCGCTTAAGCACGCAGATCCAGATTGGCGTCCAATTATCCCTGTATGGGGAAAGATCAATGCCGATTTAGGTACCACTTTGTCTAAAGTCTTGACTGAAGATCTTGATATTCAAACTGCCTTAGACGGTGTTGCAGAAAGAGCAACAGCAATAATGGAAGAAGCTGGGTATTACACCTGGAGATAAGCCAGTAACGAGTAAGCTCCCGACTCGCTCGGGAGCTTGCTTCCTGAAAGAGCTTCACTGGAACAAGGCCCACTAACATAACCCATTATGAGTAACGCTACCCTTAATCGCTTAACGCCGTATGTTTTCCTAGCACCTGCTGTGGTGATCATGGGCTTGGCGTTATTGTATCCCCTGGGGTATATGGTGTTCGGTAGTTTTAGAGCTTGGGATCCCAGTCAAACCTTAGGCGAATCAACTTTTGTTGGTCTGAAGAATTACGTAACGCTTTGGAACGATCCCAATTTTAGAGAGAGCGCGGCTGTAACCCTAAAGTTTGCCTTCACTGTGGTAGTTGTGGAAATGTTTATCGGTGTTGGATTGGCATTGCTTCTCGACCGTAAACTTCGGGGCATGTCAGTACTTCGAACGCTATTTATCTTGCCGATGATGATTGCGCCTGTTGTCGTGGGTTTAGTCTGGCGCTATATGTATCACCCCACGTTAGGGGTATTTAACAAGGGCTTGAAAACGGTTGGATTGGATTCGGTCGATTGGCTCGGGCAACACGCGTTGCTTTCAGTGATCATTGCCGACATATGGCAATGGACACCGTTTATTTTTATTTTAGCTTTAGCGGCATTGCAATCCTTGCCACGTTCCGCACTGGAAGCTGCGCGAATAGATGGCGCAACAGGCTGGCAACAAATCATACACATCAAATTACCGTTGATGATGCCGGTACTGATCGTAACTGGACTTTTAAGATTAATAGATGCGTTTAAAGTGCTGGAGGTTATTCTGGTTATGACAGAAGGCGGGCCAGGTCTGTCGACAGAAATTTTGGCACTGAGAATATCCAGAACCGCTACTGAATTTAGGGAGCTTGGTGTGGCTGCAGCAATGTCAAACTATCTTTTGATTTTACTATTGATGTTGACCATCGTCATGCTTGTTTATAATCGTTGGGTGGAATACCGCGCTACTAGAGCAATGCGCATTGCAGAGGAGAACCTCTAGTGGTTACTGAAAAATCGCAGCACCCCGGGTTTTACGCCATCATCGTGATGTTAATCATCATGTCGGTAGGGCCAATCGCGATAATGCTGATTAACTCGTTCAAGCTTGATGTTGATATTATTTCAGGCAGTACCGGGTTGTTATTCATGCCCACAATACAAAACTATGAGACGGCGCTGTGCGATATTTTGCCGTACGAACTCGATCATCTTGACTATTGCGCTTTGAAATTCGGTGGCGCATTTATTAACTCGCTCATTATTGCGCTGGTATCAACTGTTCTTACGTTGATCATCGGGTGCATGGCTGCGTACGCGCTGGTTCGTTTCAAATTCTTCGGGCGTGATACTGCGTCAGCCACCACGCTGATGGTTCGCATGGTGCCGCCGGCTGTTTTGTTAGTGCCTGTTTTCGGTTTGTGGAATAACGAATTCTGTATCGATAAAGCCTCCTGGTTGGGCAGTCTCATTCGCGAAACCTTTGGTGGCCGTGGTGATGTTTGCTTGGCGGGCACCCACTCGGGAATTATCATTATCTATGTTGCGATGAATCTTCCATTCGTTATTTGGATTTTACAAAGCTTTATCGTACAAGTTCCTCGTCAGTTGGAGGAAGCGGCCAGAATGGATGGCGCGAGTCCCTTCCAGGTGTTCTTTAAAGTGGTACTGCCATTGATAAAGCCGGGACTTGCAGCGGCGGCTATTTTTACATTCCGAATTGCCTGGAACGAATACCTGTTGGCGTCAGCGCTATCTGACAGAGATACTAAAACAGTGCCCATTCTGATCGTGAACAATATGTCTGAATTCAACGTTGAGTGGGGCGTTATCATGGCAACAGGTATGTTGCTGGCAATACCGCCCATCATATTTACGTTGTTTGCATCCAGGCAAATAATCACAGGAATGACTGCGGGTGCGGTTAAAGGCTAATAGCGGTCTAATCTAATTACTCGGCTAATTTAAACGCCAATTAAACAGGAATTAACCTATGGCAGGTGTAGCAGTTATAACAGGTGGTGGTGGTGGCATCGGTAAAGCAGCCGCTATCGCAATGAGTCAGGCCGGATGGTCTGTTGTAGTCGCTGGGCGAACGCAGAGTTCGCTGGACGACACCGTAAAGGAACTCGGAGAAAAAAGTCTTGGAGTGGCTTGTGATGTCAGTAGCCCGGCAGACGTTGATAAACTGTTTGCTGCAACGGTTGAAAAATTTGGCCGTGTCGATTTGCTATTTAACAATGCGGGCATTGGGTCACCTGCGGTACCGATCGATGAATTGTCTATTGATCATTGGATGAATACAGTCGCTATTAATTTAACCGGCTCGTTCCTTTGCGCACGTGCAGCTTTCGGCCAGATGCGAAAGCAAGAAGGTGGCGGGCGGATTATCAATAATGGGTCTATATCTGCGACAACACCACGTCTATTCTCAGCGCCTTATACCAGCACGAAACACGCGATTACGGGTTTAACGAAATCGTTGGCACTTGATGGTCGTCGTTATGGCATTTGCTGTGGTCAAATCGACCTGGGTAACATCACATCCAGCATGGGCGATGCGATGGCTGAAGGCGTATTGCAGCCGGATGGCTCGACAGCCGCCGAGCCTGTTATAGGTGTTGAGCCTGTCTGCGATGCGCTACTTTATATGGCTAGCCTGCCACCCGATGTAAACGTATTAAGAATTAACGTTATGGCCAACGGTATGCCGTTTGTAGGTAGAGGCTAGAGCATTGTCTGAATTGCAACAACAGGAGCGTAGTGTGGACGTACCATCAATAAAACTCGATCAGGATTACACTTTTTTGGTGGGAACCTATACCGATTTGGATGCATTGGCGCACCAGCCATATGCACCCACTTCTGGAAAAGGTATTCATACCATGACTATCAAAAAAAATGGTGAGCTGGTAGAGAATTGCGTAACCGATGCGCTTAACCCGGCCGTTCTGATACCGCACCCGAATGGCGAATTGATGTATGCCATTGTAGAAACGATACAAAGCCACGGCGAAGTGTTGCAACTCAGTGTTAACGATCACGAACCCATGTCGCTGGAATCATCCTTTACCGCTTCTGGTAAATCAACCTGCTATATCGCTATTTCGCCGCAAAAAAATGCGGCCATTGTTATTAACTATTGGGATGCGATCATCGATGTTGTCGATGTTGATTCGGATGGCAAGCTTGGTGAGGTTCTGCAAAGTTTTAAACAGCTGCATCGAAAAGAAGGTGAATGGCGGCAGGTTGAATATCGGGAAGATCACTGGGAGAATCGGCAGGTGGGTCCACACGCGCATTGTGCACACTTCTGGAAAGAGTGGGTCTTTATTCCCGATTTAGGAGAAAATGCGGTTTTTCAATACCGTTACGACCCAAGTACCCGTCAATTAAGTTCGGATACGCACATCAAGTTTGAGGCCGGCTCAGGCCCCAGGCACATGGCCATGCACCCCGAGCTCGATATTTGTTACGTTTCGAATGAATTGTTCAACACGGTGTGTGTTGCGCGCCTTGATGGCACAGAGCCAGATAAAAGTAAGGAGCGTTTAATACCAATACAATATGAATCAACGTTGGAAAATCGCGATCAGGTTTCCTATGTATCGGAAATTAAGCTATCACCTGATGCAAAATTCTTGTATGTATCGAATCGGGGCGATAATTCGCTGGCCATATTCAAAGTAGAATCCGACGGGTTGCTTACGCGAATCGACGTCGTACCCACTGGCGGTAAGTTTCCACGGCACTTTGCGATAAGCCCCTGCGGCAATGCTGTTATAGTTGCAAATCAGGATACGTCTACGTTAACGTTGTTTAATAGAGACATTACTACTGGGCTTATTACACCGGTTGGACAACCATTTGACATTGCAGCGCCGAATTATCTTCGTTTTCTGGGTTAACTTCGTGTACTTCCTTAATTCTTATGCCAGGTGAAAAACAACAACTCGCCACAATGCAAGATGTTGCACAAGCGGCCGGTGTCTCGCGGATGACAGTATCGCGTGCACTGCGCGATGATGGCCTCGTGTCCGATAACACCAGAAAACGGATTCTGGAAGTAGTAGAGAAAATGGGCTATGTGCCAGATCAAATGGCAGGTAGCTTATCAACAAAACGCTCTGGGTTCGTCGCTACGCTGGTACCTTCAATCAACAATGTTCACTACGGAAAAATGGTTCAGGCTCTTACAGAGATGCTTGAACGAACGGGCTTGCAGATTTTGCTTGGCCATACAGATTATTCCTCACAGCGTGAAGAAGCTTTGGTTGAAGGCTTGTTAAAACGACGCCCTGAAGCCATTGCACTGCCTTACGATGGACACAGTAAGCGCACCATTAAATTACTCAAGCAATCCCAAGTGCCGGTAGTTCAGTTATGGGAAACACCACCAAAGCCAATTGGCTATACGGTGGGGTTTTCTAATGAAGCAGTTGCCTACAGCATGACCGAAAAATTGATTCAACTAGGCTACAAAAACATCGCATTTTTGTGCGAAACCAACGATGAATGGACGCGTGGTGCCGCCAGAAGAATGGGGTTTCGGAATGCCATGGAACATGCTGGCTTATCTGCTCACAGGATGATTCGCTTTGGTACTCCTCCAATGTCTATCAAAGATGGGTATTTCGTTGGTAAGAACATCAAACAGTACTATGAAGATATCGATTGTATATTTTGCGTATCCGATGCACCGGCTTTCGGTGTGCTAACAGCGTTAAAAGAGCAAGGGGTGTCCGTACCCGGTGAAATCGGGATAGCAGGATTCGGAGACTTCGAAGTCGCTCGCTTCTCTAATCCTTCAATTACAACCGTAAAATTCGATGCTGAACAGATAGGTTATGTCACCGGTGAGTTGATCACCCAGCTAATCTCTCCAGATTCAGATACGCGTAAGTTGAAAAAACACCACGTTATTGAAGTCAGTAATTGCATGCGCGAGAGTACGTGTGCACGTTAGACACATCTCATCATATCTCGGTGATTGTGTAATTTTTGTAAAAACTGGTTCCCTGAATTCGAAATAGATTGATAAGCAGCGCGCTCGCATTGCCTTGTAAGACCCGTAAGCCTCATAAGTAACATGTTATTCATATGCAATAAAAGTGTGAATGAATTCAATAAACGTTCAAAGCCACTCATAATTTTGCGTGTATATGTTGTTTAACCGCCTCGTATTCATGTTTCCATCCCAGGCTAAATTCAACAATTCATGTTCTTCGTCGATATTAGGCTATGTGAAAGCCATTCGCTCGGCAATCCAAAAAGGACGTTAGTGCTGGCGGCTGGTTGCCGATCTTTGTTCATGAGCTAGTCTTGTGCAGAACACTCAGGTCGTGGATTGGTATTTGGAGCCTTGTCAATGAAAATCCGAACGAAGCTACTTGTCTTCGCTATTCTGTGTGCAATATTTCCAATTTGCGCGGCTTTTCTGCTGACCTTCAATACGATAAAGAATTCCATCACGCATGCTGCCGAAGAACATCTCATTATTGATGCTGAAGAACAGCTTGAAACTTTGCAGTACAAATTATCCAGCTCGAAAGAAGAGCTGGTTACGCTAAGTAAAATGAGTAACATGCAATTCGTGCTGAACGGCGATCTGTCTGGTCGATTGCAGAAAGATATCGATATTTTTGCCAGCCACTCACCTTTATTCACAGAGATATTGGCTGCGGATAGCTCAGGCCATGTCGTCGCTGGCAATCTACATGAGTTTATCGGCACCAGTTTGCGCGGAACCTGGGAGTTTGAAGCGCCACGACTCGGCATACATTTCGATGGTCGAGTAGTTCAGTCTTATCGGCTTCAGAAACCGATTGCGACACACAGTGTACCCTTGTTTGAAAGCGGTACAGAGAGTGAAAAAATCATCGGTGCGTTAATTGGTTCTATCAACTGGGAATACATGAAGCGACATCTTGCAGACCGACATGTATTCGGCGGTGAGCAAAACGAACAGCGCCAAATCATTTTGGAGTCGGTTGAAAGCAAATCTATATTGTACGCCACCGAGGGGACTCACACCCCGCTCGAGTTGCTCGCACCCAATGCTGATACAGATCACACCAGGACAGTTGTCCACGATGGCCAAGAATTCATGATGGTGACCATTCCGTCGAGAACCTTTGAAGGATTTCGAAATCCAGAGTGGCGTATGCACGTACTGTTATCTTCTGATATTGCTTTTGCAGAAGTAGAGCAGTTAAAAAATTATTTTATCATCGCAGCTCTTGTTGTTCTGGGGTTGGCAATGGCGTTAGGTTTGTTCTTAGCGCGGAGCATCGTCGTGCCTGTGAATTCCCTTGCCGCCAGTGCAGAGCGTATTGCAAGCGGTGACTATGATCAT
Organism: uncultured Granulosicoccaceae bacterium; assembly: GCA_937922945.1. GTDB lineage: Bacteria > Pseudomonadota > Gammaproteobacteria > Granulosicoccales > Granulosicoccaceae > Granulosicoccus. The sequence continues at coordinate 17,608 of CAKZUP010000035.1, read as the reverse complement.
GAATTGGACGGTAGCAGCAATAAGGATGAGATTGGTCAGCTGACCAATAGCTTCAATGCTATGCGTGTAGCTGTTAGAGACAATCGATTGGAACTAGTGGCGAAGTCAGAGCTTGCGGAGCAGGCCGCTAGAGCGAAAGGTGAGTTCCTGGCCAATATGAGTCACGAGGTTCGGACCCCAATCAATGGTGTTCTTGGTATGACGGAGTTGTTGCTAAATACACCCTTGGAGGAGAATCAAGGGCGGTATGCCAAAACTATATTCCGCTCTGGTCAGGCTCTACTATCGGTAATAAATGACATTCTTGACTATTCGAAAATCGAAGCGGGGAAGTTGGAACTAACGGTTAGTAGTTTCGATTTGCGTGAGTTGGTTGAGGATGTCGTTGAAATGCTGGCAGAAAACGCATCCAGAAAAGAAGTAGAACTTATTTTGCTAATGCGCCCCGGAAGTCCTGTTGCCTTCAACGGTGATAGTGCACGCCTTCGGCAAGTTCTATTGAACCTGTTAAGCAACGCGATAAAGTTTACGACTGAAGGTGAGGTCAGATTAGTAGTTTCATTCGGTGATGTGAATCTTAACAATATGCCTGTCAAATTCCAGGTAATCGATACGGGAATAGGGATTTCAGAACAGAGTCAAAAACAAATTTTTGACTCTTTTGTACAAGCCGATGGCAGCACGACGCGGCAGTTTGGTGGAACAGGCTTGGGTCTGGCAATATCATCCAGCCTGGTTGAGCTGATGGGCGGTGAAATCGTTGTTGAGAGTAAGCTGGACCAGGGCTCGAATTTTTGGTTTGAAATTGAATTAGAGGAAATACATCGCGATATTGAAGCTGTTTGGAGCAACGTAAATGCATTGGCTGGCAAGCGAATACTAATTGTTGATGATACCCCTGCCAATCGAGAAATCATGCAATCTCAAGTGGGCTATTGGGGTGCGGAGGCCGTGTGTGTTGAAGGTCCGATCAGTGCGATGGAGCAGCTTTCTCTGGCTAAGAAAGAGGAAAATATATTTGATATTGTCATACTCGATATGCATATGCCGGTGATGAACGGGATACAACTTGCTGCTGAAATTAAACAGCGTGAGCTTGCACCAAATACCAGGCTTGTACTGCTGAGTTCAGCTTGTGACAACATAACGATCGATTCTTGCCGAGCTTATAATATCAGTTCGCTGGTTGCAAAACCTGTTCGCCAGGTAGAGCTTTTTAATGTCATATCGGCATCCTTGTCTAACTTGAATTCTCATCAACAGCAGAGCAAGGAAGTGGGCGATAAAATTGCTGGAGATGATTTCCAAAGCCACGTAATGCTTGTAGAAGATAATCCTGTTAACCAGGACATGATGAGCGAGATGCTTCGAATTCTTGGGCACACATCTGTCGTTTGTGAAAATGGTCAAGTGGCACTAGATGCCATTTCAGACCGACAATTTGATTTTATTCTCATGGATTGCCAAATGCCAGTGCTTGATGGTTTTATGGCGACTCAAAAAATCAGAGAGATGGGCGTGAAGAGCAAGCGTGGTGAACCGATTCCTATTGTTGCGCTGACAGCTAATGCCCTTCAAGGTGATAAGCAGAAGTGTCTGGCAGCGGGTATGGATGATTATTTGAGTAAGCCAGTTAGCTCGCATGTGCTAAAAACCATGCTCAGTAAATGGTGTCGTACAAATGCCGAGATCCAAACACTCTCTACAACTGTCAGTGAGCTGGGCACTTCCATAGAAAATAACGTTCTAGACAGCAAGGTATTCGGTGAATTACTCGAGATGTGTTCCCATGCTCCAGCAGGGTACTTCGACAAATTGGTAGACAAGTTTGCAGAAGGATCACAAGAAGATATCGATAGAATACAAAAAGGCATACAGACCGAGAATGCAACGCTAATTGGTTCAAGCGCACATAGAATGAAGTCCAGTAGTTTAAGTCTTGGTGGTAGGAGCTTGTCTAACCTGTGTCAGCAGTTGGAAAAGGACGCAAAAAACGCTGATTTGGCGGAGGCTGAAAACCTGCTTACCGCTATCAGACAAGAGCAACGGAAAATGCTTGAAACACTCAGATCTCAATCGTCTAAGGCCGCGTGATGAATAATAAAATGCTGGCGGGCACAAAACCCAAGGTGATTATTGTTGATGATGATGACACCACAAGAATGATGGCAATGGGTTTTTTGTCGCAAGCAGGATTTACTGTAGCGGAAGCAAACGAGGGTAGCAGTGCGTTACGAATGGTCTTGGCCGACCCGCCAGATTTAATTATTCTGGATGTTGAAATGCCTGGGATGGATGGGTTTGAAGTTTGTACAGCACTTCGTGATTATCCCAAATTTGCTCATATCCCCATACTGATGTTAACCGGGTTAGAAAACGATGAGTACATCGAAAAGGCCTTTGTAGCCGGAGCAACTGATTTTGCGAGTAAACCGATTAATTGGTCTTTGCTGTGTCACCGATTACGCTATATGCATAGGACGAGCCTGGCAGCAGAGCAACTTGTAAAAGAGCAAACCAAGCTGGCTGTAGCGCAGCGTATTGCCCAAATGGGAAGTTGGAGTATAAATATAGGTACATCCAAAGGCGAATGGTCCAATCAACTCTATCGTATTTTAGGGTTTAAGCCTGCGGAGACAGACTCTACCATTGAGAATTTTCTACAGTTGGTTCATCATCATGATAGAGATCGAGTTGAAAATTGGCTGCTTAATGTCGATAAGCTTGTCGAAGTGTCTTCAATAGAGCATAGAATTATACTGAATGATGGGAAAGTAAAAACGGTTAGACAGCAAGCAGAACCTGAGCTTGACTCAGTTGGAAGAACTATTAGTATTAATGGAATAGTGCAGGATGTTACCGATCAACGTTTGGTAGAGAAAAAAGTACATCAACTCGCATACTTTGACACCCTAACACGCTTACCTAATAGAGTCCTTTTTCATGACCAACTAACGCTAACCATGGAGCATGCGCGGAAAAACAATACCCGATTAGCCCTCTTGTATTTTGATCTTGATGATTTTAAGCGGGTTAATGACTCGTTCGGACATGCCGTTGGAGATAAGTTGCTGTGTGAGGTAGGGAATCGCTTAGTTGACACGCTAAATGCATCAGACTCCGTTCATGAGCACAGAATAACAAACGACATCATTGCGCGTATGGGTGGAGATGAATTCATCATTGTCCTTAACAGTATCCAGTCGTGCAGCGATATCGAAAGAATAGCTGAACGAATTATAGAGGTTGTTTCTGCACCCTATGAGGTTGATGGTTTTGAACTGTTCTCTTCTCCCAGCATTGGAATTGCGTGTTTCCCGAAAGATGGTGAAGAAATTGAAACCTTATTGAAAAACGCCGATTTGGCCATGTATGAGGCTAAGCGAACTGGCAAGAGTATGTATATGTTGCATACTGACGCAATGGCGGAGAAAGCCTTACGTCGCTCTAACATCGATATCCAAATGAGATCTGCTCTGGATAACGATGAATTTTCGGTTAATTACCAAGTTCAGGTTGATCTTGAAAACAAGCAAATATTCTCCGCTGAGGCACTGGTGCGTTGGAAGAATGATAAATTGGGGTTTGTGTCTCCCGCAGAGTTTATTTCTGTAGCGGAAGACAATGGCTTGATAATCGCCATAGGAGAATGGGTATTGCGTAAATCCTGTCATCAGGCTAAAGCGTGGCAAGATGCTGATTTTCCCGTCTCTCAAATCGCGGTAAATATTTCCGTTCATCAATTTATGAGAAGCGATTTTATCGATACGGTGAGGCGAGCCCTGTATGATTCACAATTGCCAGCAGATAGACTCGAGTTGGAAATTACTGAATCTTTGCTAGCATCTGATACCAATCGTGCCGTGGATACGCTTAATGAACTGCACGAGCTTGGCGTAAAGTTGAGTATCGACGATTTTGGGACGGGTTATTCGAGTTTGAGCCAACTGAAGAATTTTCCAATCGATCGCCTCAAGATCGATCAGTCGTTCATCCGAAATATTACTGAAAATCCACACGATGCGGATATTACCAAGGCAATAATTGCCATGGCGGAGAGTATGAATATTCATGTTCTGGCAGAGGGAGTAGAGACGGTGGACATCTTTCAGTTTCTACGTTCATGCGGATGTGATGAGATACAAGGCTATTTGATCAGCAAGCCGGTTTCTGCAATTGAACTAGAGCAGAATATGCCATCTGTACAAGCTTTACTAGAAGAGCTTTTCCTGTCCGAAAATAGCGATAAGCTAAGGCTGGCAGGTTAAACGCTCGATAAGCATGACATTGTTCAACACATCACCACGTGTTCGTCCGTTTGCACGAGTCGACTAATAGTTTTTTATTCAGATTCACTTAACTTCCGCTTCTACACGGAATTTACCAAGCTTTAAGTACCTAGCGTTAACTAACCACTTAGCGTTAACCACTTAGCTTTGACTACGTGGCTTAGACGACTTAGTGCAGAGGACGCCGGTTCGGTGTCGGTTATTGTGCTCGAAACAGGGAAAATCACATACAAAGCTTGCACCGTCGGTCGTTATATAAGTAGTCTTACCTAGAGCAATATGACGTCAAAGCTACCAACACTGCCGGAGCTATTGCTTTCTGGGGGTCATTCGAGCCATGTTAATGGTAGCTAGTTCGGAAAAGCCAGCCTCTGGGGTTTTATACAACGAATGTTTATTCTTTGTTTTAGATCTACACCGTACTGGTAGATTGCATCTCGAATAGAATCACGATAAAACGGGAACTGGAAATAAAGTTCTTTTTAACTAAAAGTGTGTAATTCAGGATTTTCTCAATGAGTTCTAGTACAAGAATAGCGGTTTGGGATGGCTGGAGAGGATTGGCGATCCTGCTTGTGCTAGTGGGGCACTTTACCTTTTCAAAATGGGTTTGGGAGGAGCGCATGGGTGTAGATGTGTTCTTCGTTTTATCCGGAATGTTAATGAGCAATATCCTGTTCATAGATCGTATGCGCCTGCGGGATTTTTACATTCGCCGCTTCAGTCGCGTTGTTCCGGCGCTGTTTGTCTTTTTGATTGCTGCGTTCGCCGTAAGCGTGCTACTGAAGTATGATTTTAAAGTGGTTGAATTCATCGCTTCTCTTTTCTTTGTTCGTACCTATTTTCCAGTAGAGCCGGAATATTTCTCTTCACCGCTTCCAACTGGTCATCTGTGGTCTTTGAATGTAGAAGAACACAGTTACATTATCATGAGCCTGATTTCACTCGTTCTACTGTCTCGTGGAAAAGTCGCGGGTGCACTAATGGTTCTATTTTTGTTGTCAGTAGGCCTGAATTGTTACAACTATATAACGCTACCCGCCCAGCAGTTTGAATATTCACTTATCAGAACGGAATCTGCCATAGGATTTATCACATTTTCCGCGGCCTATAACCTTATTCGCAAAGACCATGACATAAGAGTTAATGCCTATGTACCCCTCCTATTTCTAATCATTGCGTTTGTTTGCTATATCGATGTACTGCCGATATGGTTAATGTTTCTGTTGAGCCCAATTTTACTCGGTATTGCTGTAAATCATTTGCTCGACGCAACCCCGTCGATGCAAGCACTGCTTATGTTCGCACCACTTCGGTGGCTAGGTATTCTTTCCTATTCGATATATTTGTGGCAGCAGATTTTTTATAAACTCTATTATGCGCTTCCGGGTGGGCAGATTACTGGATTCGTCTTGTCAGTCGTTGTTGGGGCAGGGTCTTTTTTTCTACTCGAGAACCCGCTCCGAAAATACATTAACAATCGATGGTGCGCGAACCCTCGATATCGCACAGCGCCCATGAACTAGGATAATCTGCCAGATGAATGGCACTTGCCGTCATCGAGTTGACAGGTCAGCAAGAATTGCATCATTTTAAGCGTTCAGAGCAAAAGCATGACTAAAATGGCCTATTAAATGAATTGGTGTCGTTTAATGTCGTAGTCTAATTTTTTAAAGCGGTCTGATTTTGAATTGGGATAATTTTGAATACAATTACATCACATGATGCGCAATCAACACGCGGTAAGCTGATTAGCTGGATATCAGGCAAACAAGAATCGTTACTAGCTGTAATGATGTTGGTTTTTATTACGCTATTTTCCAGTTTAACGTTAACAAAACCGACCTATGAGTGGGATTTATTGCCGTATATGGCAAATGCGATGCAAATTGTCGATGAGCAACCCATTGACGTGTTGCACACCAATGTGTACGAAGCGGCTGTTAAAGCGCTTCCTACTCATGCTTATTCTTCATTATTGGGTTCACCCAGTCGCTTTGTGCTATCCGAAGATTCAGAAGCATTTCGGCAAACCATGACTTTCTTCTACGATGCTCGAATTGTTTACAACTACATTATGGCAGGCATGCTCGCATCGGGGTTAAATCCGGTCTTCGCATACTACTTTTTCTCAACACTATGTGCTGTTATATCCCTGCTGCTTCTAATGAGGCTTATTCCAGCGAAGCTTCCTGTTGCGATGCACTTTGTCATGCCCTTTATCGTGCTGGCGTTTGGTCTTATGACGGTGGCTCGATTAGCAACGCCCGATGCGTTGGCGGCATTAACAACCATTAGTTTATATTTTATATTACTCAGAAATAAGCTTCTTCTGCTTTTAATTCTCTTACCGCTTGTTGTGTTTATCCGAACCGATCTAATTCTGCTGATCGGACTTTTTCATGCGTATCTACTTTTCGGTAATCGTGTATCGAAAGTACTGGTTGTCATCAGTGGTTTAGCTACCATCTTTGCCTATTTGTATTTGAATCATGTCATCGTGGAGGGAGATCCCTGGAGCTCCTTGCTAGGGTATAACTTTGGCGAGAAACCGACGCATCCCGCGGATTACCATTATCCGGTGCCTGTATCTCAGTATCTGGAGATCTTGAATATAGGCATTTATTCTTTTTCCTACATCCCGATATTTTTTGCTTTTTGTATGTTAACGGTTATGGGGGTAGTGATATTAGCGTCTCGGTATTTTTCCCAGACTGCGAATTTGAAATTTTCTGTTCAGCACCTTGATTTATTGTTTGTCATACTTTCATCTGCGGTTTATTTTTTACTGCACTTTCTTTTGTTCCCGGTTGGCTGGACACGTTTTTTTGCTGCGCAGTATTCTTTAGTGGCGGTGGTTGTTTGTTGGTGTTTTTTCTCAATACACGCTGCACGCGAAAAGTCGACAGCTGAAATGTTGGATTTTTTAAAAGCGAAGTAGCTTTTAATTTCGCTCCAACGTGCAACGGGTGCTTATACGACGTTTAAAGGGAGCGGTGATATGGCAGGTGGTTGGTCGAAAGACGGTGCTGTGCAAGACCAAATAGACGATAGCGTGAACGATTCCGTTAAACGCGCAAGAGATCGTTTGCCTAAAGGTGAGAGTGCGAAAAACTGCGATGAGTGCGGTGAACTCATTCCTCAGGCTCGTCGTGAGGCATTGCAGGGCGTTCGATTGTGCGTACAGTGTCAATCTGAGCTTGACGATAGAGAGCAGCAAGACACTTTGTTTAATCGTAGAGGCAGCAAGGATAGTCAGCTCCGCTAATAAGCTGAAATTCTAAGCTGAATTTCCCAAAAAGTGCAAATAGTCCGTGCTTGGCTGATGGGTTCCCTTTAGCGATTCAAAACCGACGACAAGAACTGCTGAGTTCTTGGCTTAGTTGGATTGTTGAACAGGATATCCGGTGGTGCTTTTTCGATAATTTTTCCTTCATCAAGCATGCATACCGTATCGGCGACTTCTTTTGCAAAGCCTATCTCGTGCGTTGCCAATATCATGGTCATGCCAGATCTTCGCAATTGGCGTAGTACGTCGAGTACTTCCTCTATGAGTTCGGGGTCAAGCGCAGAGGTGACCTCATCGAATAACATAATTTGAGGTTTCATTGCCAGCGCTCTGACAATCGCGACGCGCTGCTGTTGTCCACCGGAGAGTTGATCTGGGTAGTGTGCCATTCGATCTGCCAGACCAAACTTTGCAAACAGCGCTTCGGCCTCAGGCACGAGTGTATCGCGCGGTTCTTTAAACACTCTGCGTGGTGCAAGCGTGACATTTTCAAGAGCTGTCATGTGGGGGAACAAATTAAAACTCTGGAAAACCAGACCGATTTTCTGACGTACTGGTTGCGGGTTGAATCCGGGAACCGATATGTCAGTTCCATTGAAGAGTATTTCTCCATCGTCGATGGGTTCAAGTAAATTAATACTACGCAATAATGTTGACTTCCCCGAGCCAGAGGAGCCAATAAGACACACCATTTCACCTTCGTCTACCGATAAATCAATACCCTTCAACACGGGGATATCACCAAACGATTTGTGAATACCTTTTAAGTTGAGTTTTACTGTTGCCACTAGGAACGTTCCCGGTGCTGTTTGGCGAGTAAATAGTCTGCATAGCGCGTGGCAGGGACGGTTACCATCAGGAATATGAGTGCGGCTCCGACATACGGCGTGAAGTTAGCGAGCAATGATTTGTGTACACCGGCTTGTCTGAGTATTTCCACCGGCCCTATAAACGACAACAGGGCAACATCTTTTTGCAATGCAACTAGCATATTCATGTTCGCGGGAACAACACGCCGTAATGCTTGAGGAAGAACAATGTATCGCATCGTGTCTCTGTTGCTAAGGCCAAGGGACTTACCAGCTGAACGCTGACTCTCATGCACAGATTCAATACCACTGCGAATAATCTCTGATACATAGGCAGAGTAGGTAAGAACAAGTGCAAGTGAACCCCAAATATACGGGCTATTCCACGGTCGTGATAAGCCTAAGCCTGGAATACCGAAACCGATAAGAAATACGGTAAGAATCACCGGCACACCTCGAAAAATATCCGTATAAACAATTCCCAGCAGACGCAATGGAAACATCGCGGGTGATTTCTGATCTCGCGACAAAGCAATAAGCAGCCCGAGAATGGCAATAGCCGGTAGTGACCACAGAAAAATGGCAATATCGAGCAGGAACGCGTTTAATAGCGATGGGAATGTGGATAGCAGTATGTCGCCATCAAAAAAACTGCTGCGCACTTTGTCCCAACCGGGTGCTTTGGGAATCAATACAACAAGCGCAGCGAATACCAGACCGGTACTAACCGTGGCTATGAGCAAGCCTTTGGTTTTCTGTTTTTTGTCGTACGCTACCCTGGCGGCGCTTCGGTTTGTCAACTACTTGATTACCGGTACGCCGGTTGTTTCCTGTAACCACTGCGCTTCGATTTTTGTTAACGAGCCATCGTTTGTGATAGCGAGTACGGCATTATCGACACATTCTTTTAAAGCGCTGCCTTCTTCCATCAGTAACCCGAACTGATCGGGTGTTTCGGTTCTGTCTGCTGGGAACTGTCCGAGAACAACCCCATCATCGAGAACCACTGCCGCTAGGTATAGCGCGGTGGGTAAGTCAAACAGTGCCGCATCTATTTGGTTTGCTTTCATGGCTTCTGTGACGTTGACATTGTCGTCGTACAGCAAAGGATCGCTGGTGGGCATTATGTTGTCTTGAAGCATTTTCAATGCTGTGGTGTTTGCATCGATACCCCATTTCAGGTTCTTTAATGATGCAACGGTTGGCTCGGCCCCGTTGTCTACCGCGCCTTTGCGAACCAGCACTGCCATGGCGGCAGAGTAGTAGGGTGCAGAGAAATCCACGACCTTTTCACGTTCTTGAGTGATTGAAAACTGTTGCAGATTAAAGTCGAAGTCTTTTGTGCCCGGCTGAATTGACTGATCGAATGATGCCGATGTCCATTCAACTTGATCTTTTGAGAACCCCATTTTCTCGGCAACAGCATAAGCAACGGCTGCCTCGAATCCTTTACCCGAAGATGGGTCGTTATCCATCACCCACGGGAAGTACGCAGGATTACCGGTAGCGATGGTGAGCGTTCCGTCCTTAATCGTTTTTCCGGCTGCACAATCTGCTGCTCGTGCTGGCAAGCTAGCGCCCATAGTCGTTATACCCACAGCCGTTATACCCATGGCCGTTGTAAGGGTAAGTAGCGGTAAAAATTTAAGAACTGAACGGTGTAGTTTCATGGTGGTTTTCTCCAGTATTGGCTGGCCTCAAGATCACGCGAAGCATATGGTCTGATAGTATTAGTTTTTCTACTATCAATCAAATGGTTCACCAGATTGCTGATACTGCCCGCGAGGTATTGTAGGATTTTCAGGGCATACTGGTTCTCAAGTTACACAACCATTTCATAAAACAGCGCAGATAATCATTGTGATCCTGGCAACCGACGTTCACTACATTGATACCACTGCAATCGTTGCTGGCGTGTTATTCCACCAATGGGACGATACTGAACCCGCACAGGAATTCACCCTTAAATGCGATGATATCGCCGACTATGAATCAGGGCGTTTTTATAAACGAGAATTACCTTGTGTTCTTGCTTTGATAAACCATTACGAACTCAAACCAGACCACATTATCGTCGATGGTTACGTGTATCTGGATGGTTATAGCAAGCCCGGCCTGGGCAAACATTTGTTCGATGCGCTCGAAGGGAAAGTTGGTGTTACGGGTGTTGCAAAGAACCCTTTTACCGGAATTAATAGATCGTATGAAGTGTTAAGAGGGGAGAGTAAAAAACCACTCTATGTTACTTCAACGGGGGATCTGGAGAATGCGAAAATTTGTGTGACAAGTATGTCCGGGAAATTTCGTTTTCCAACCTTATTAAAACGTGTCGATACGCTGTGCCGATCAGTACAGCCACAGTGAATTAACATAGGTGCATCGGAATAGCACTGCAAACCAGCCCCATACAGCTTTTTCGTATCGGCTTGCTTCAATAGCTCAGTTGCATGTTGTCGCAGTGAATACCGTTGGCTCAGATAAAGACTTTATATGCTTGACGACTGCTCATATTGATTGGCTACATTGTCAAGTAGATACTCCATTAGCGCCCGTGTGTGTCGAGGCAGAAATCGGGCGGTAGGATAAATTATGTATATGCCTCGAGGTTTTTGTGCAAAAGAGCCCAGCACCTGAACCAGTTTTCCTGACTCTACAGACGGCTTTGCCAGAAAGTCTGGTACGCGTACAACGCCAAGCCCTTGCTCTGCTGCCTGTATTAAAAATTCCCCGTCATGTGAATTCAGAGTAGCGCAGAGTTGGACCGTTAGGTCTTTCCCTTTTGTTGTGTTGAAATTCCATTTAGGCCTTTTCGCATGACCAAATTGAATTATCCGATGACTTTGAAGATCGATAGGTTCGTTAATGGGGGCGTTGGCGCATGCGTAGTCTGGACTGACACAACAGATATGTTTTGTTTCACAGAGTTTTCGGGCAACCAATGATGAGTCTTTCATTTCCGAAATTCGAACAACAAGATCAAGTTGTTCATCGATAACGTCGACGATCCTATCGCTGAATTCAGTATTGAGTTGAACGGAAGGATTATCTTTCGCGAACGACAATAGCAAGCTGCTTAAACTGATTTTTCCAAAGTACAACGGCACCGATATTTTGATTTCTCCGCGCAAATCAATATTGTCATTGCGACCGTGTGAATCGAACTCGTTGAATTGTTCAATGAGCTTCACGCTACGTTCATAATATTCACGGCCAGCGTCGGTCAGCGACCACTGTCGTGTGGTGCGCGAGATCAATCGTGATTGTGTACGCTCTTCCAACAAACGCAGCCTTCGACTCATCGCCGATTTTGCTACGCCCGCTTGCTCAGCGGCCTTTGCAATACTTCCCTGGTTAACGATCTGCACAAACGCGCGGATATCTTCTATTTGGCCCATGATTGTTCTAATAAATAGAATAATAAATTCTATTTTGTATTATTGTTCTAATAAAATCAACGATGTATTCTGTGCTTTTCCGTACTCGGTGGCTCAATTAACGCTAGTGCGAAGACCTTTTGAATCCGTATGAGGAGATAAGATGAAGAATGCAGACACCGCGATAATCGCCGCCAAGAAACCTGCGAAAGTCAGCCTGGAATCTGGAAAGGAATATTACTGGTGCCGCTGTGGTCGTTCGAAATCGCAGCCCTTCTGCGATGGCTCTCATCGGGGTACAACTTTGACACCACTCAAATTCACGGCCGAAACCTCTGGCGATGTCGCTTTGTGTCAGTGTAAATCCAGCGGCAATGCACCTTTTTGTGATGGTGCGCATGCATCGTTGGGCGATTTGGAGGTTGGCGATTCTGCGCCAAGTGCAGTCTCGAAAAATGGCGTTCCGGATGCAGCGCCTACACCCGAAGAACCGACTGTTGCCCGCATACATGAATTAGCCAGGGATGGGCTGAGTAAACTTGGTCATCATGGTGAAATGGGATCGATGGGGGTGCCTCGACATAAGCTACCGCATTGGGATGATATACAGGTCCTGCCAGCACAGATGGCGAAAAAGCCTTTGCTCGATGATCATGCAGTTAGTACCAAAGTCACTATTGGTCCTCGCGCTCAGCGTCCTTTGGATTTGAACATACCATTGTTCGTTTCCGATATGAGTTACGGTGCACTCTCTGAAGAAGCCAAAACAGCACTAGCACGTGGTGCACAGCTTGCGGGCACGGGTATATGTTCTGGCGAAGGTGGCATGCTGGATGAAGAGCAAGCGGAAAACTCGCGCTACTTTTATGAGCTGGCATCCGCCAGGTTCGGTTGGGATATCTCGTTGGTTGATCGCGTTCAGGCGTTTCATTTCAAAGGTGGTCAAGGTGCGAAAACCGGTACCGGTGGGCATTTGCCCGGCGACAAAGTTCAGGGAAAAATTGCGCGCGTGCGTGGATTGGAACCCGGGCAGAGTGCCATTTCACCTGCCACGTTTCCAGAACTGCATACAGCTGCAGACTTTCGCCGGCTGGCTGATGAAGTGCGTGAACGATCAGGCGGTATACCCATTGGGTTTAAGCTCTCCGCCAACAGAATTGAAGATGATATTGATTTTGCTTTGGACGCAAGCGCCGATTACATTATCCTAGATGGCCGAGGCGGTGGCACGGGTGCGGCGCCACTGTTGTTTCGAGATCATATTTCGATTCCTACCATTCCTGCTTTGGCGCGCGCGCGCAAGCACCTTGATGCAAAGACGGGTAGGGAAGTCACATTGGTGATAACCGGTGGGCTGCGGGTTGCCGAAGATTTTGTCAAAGCCATGGCTTTGGGGGCTGATGCCATTGCAGTATCTAATTCAGCCATGCAAGCGGTTGGCTGCATCGCGGCCAGGATGTGTAATTCCAACAATTGTCCGGCCGGTGTGGCCACGCAAAAACCTGAATTACGCGCGCGATTGAACGTGCAAACCAGCGCTGAAAGGTTGGCTCGCTATTTCGATGCGAGTGTTCAGCTCATGCAAGTGTTGTCTCGCGCGTGTGGTCATGATGATTTATCGAAATTGAATACGGCTGACATAGCGACCTGGAAGCGAGAGATCAGCGAACTTAGTGGAATTCCGTTTGCTGGGGTTTCAGGTTAACAGCGCGTGAAGTGTAATTTAAAGTCTGGATATTAGGATTAATAAACTATGGGTCTTTTACAAGACGGTAAATGGGTTGATCAGTGGTACGACACGGAATCTACTGGTGGTCGCTTTGTTCGAAAAGCACCGCAGTTTCGAAACTGGATAACAGCAGACGGTACAGCGGGGCCAAGTGGCCGGGCAGGGTTCAAAGCCGAAGCCAATCGCTATCATTTGTATGTGTCGCTAGCGTGCCCTTGGGCGCATCGAACAATGATTTATCGATCGCTTAAAGGCCTTGAAGAAATGATCTCCATTTCAGTGGTTCATTGGTATATGGCTGATAAAGGCTGGACGTTTGAATCAGGTGAAGGTGTTATTCAGGATTCATTAAACAACGCAGATTATATGTATCAAATATACACCTCGGCCATGCCGGACTATTCAGGGCGGGTGACTGTGCCGGTTCTGTGGGACAAACAGCAAAACACGATTGTGTCGAACGAGTCGCCTGAGATTATTCGCATGTTTAATTCTGCGTTTGATGGCGTTGGTGCAAAGGCCGGTGACTACTATCCTGAACCGTTACGCTCTAAAATAGATGAGCTGAATGAACGTATTTACGAATCGGTTAATAACGGTGTTTATAAGTGTGGTTTTGCAACAACTCAGGCGGCCTATGAAGAGGCGCTAGGGCCGTTATTTGAAACGCTGGACTGGCTTGAACTGCAGTTAGCGTCGCACCGTTATTTAACTGGCAATACCATAACAGAAGCAGATTGGAGACTATTCACAACGCTGGTGCGATTCGACCCAGTCTATGTAGGCCATTTTAAGTGTAATATTCGGCGTATTGCTGATTATCCGAATTTATCGGAGTACGTACGTGACCTTTATCAACAGCCGGGCGTTGCAGAGACCGTAAACATGCAACATATTAAAAATCATTACTACGCAAGCCACGACTCGATAAACCCGTCGAGGGTGGTACCAACTGGGCCAGAGATTGATTTTACGGCCCCTCACGATCGTGCACGTTTCGAATAAGCTCGAGGTGGGTACGCTGCGGAAGGGCTGAATCACTGAGTCAGCAATTAGCCTTCCATCCGTGGTGTGCCCATCCGTTGGTTCAGCAACCCCCTACGCCCGGCCTGAGCTTGCGAGTGATGCATTTTCCGCTCTACGGGCGGGACTATTCGCTGTGTAAAGTCAGTATCGCCACGGAAGTTGTTGAATTTTTTCGATATCCAGTCTTTTCGGTTGGAGTTTTACAGCGCATCATAGTAGGCTCTTGGTTCTAGATCGTATTCAGATTTTTGATTTCGAAAATTGCAGGAATGCGCAGGTTTTTTTCTGCAGATTCACATGTATCACGGTTTGTTAAGGGGAAATTTTTGATGGAATTGACAATGAAAAAAGCTGCGTTGGCGTTTGGAGTGCTGCTTGCGCTTTCTCCGCTCGCGTCGCAAGCGGAAACACTACGATGGGCACGAGCGGGTGATTCACTAACCATGGACCCGCATGCTCAGAATGAAGGTCCAACGCACACTCTGGCACACCAGATTTACGAAGGTTTGTTACAGCGGGATATGGGCGGACAAATCATACCGGCGCTCGCGACCAGCTGGTCTGCATTGCCTGACAACCCAAACGTATGGCGTTTTACACTTCGACCAGACGTAACGTTCCACAACGGTGCACCTTTCACGGCAGACGATGTCGTGTATTCACTTAATCGTGCACAAATGCCAACAAGTTCAATGAAAGAGTTGCTTACCTCTGTAAAAGAGGTACGTAAAGTTGACGACCTGACTGTCGACGTTGAAACTAATGGTCCAAATCCGTTGCTGATTAACAACCTCACCAACATGTTCATGATGGACAGCGACTGGACTGAAGAGAATGGGGTTTCTGCACCGCAAGATGTGGCCGGCGGCGAAACCACATTTGCAGCATCAAACACCAACGGCACAGGTGCTTTCATGCTTGTGAGTCGCTCGGTTGACGAAAAGACAGTACTCAAAGCCAACCCGAACTATTGGGGTAAAGACGAATTTCCGCTCGACGTAACGGAAATCATATATACACCCATCAGCTCTGCTGCTACGCGTGTAGCGGCACTTCTCTCGGGTGAAGTCGATTTTATACAGGATGTTCCTGTGCAGGATTTAAAACGCGTAGACGACGCTGATGGTTTAAAAGTGGTGACAGCTGCGCAAAATCGCGTGATCTTTTTCGGCATGAACACAGCGGCTGATGATTTAGAAAGCGACAGTGTTGAAGGGGCAAACCCATTTGCCGATGTTAACGTTCGCCGCGCAATGAATATGGCCATTAATCGTGATGCCATTAAGAAAATTGTTATGCGCGGTCAATCCGATCCAACCAACGTTATTACTCCGCCGTTTGTTAACGGTTGGTCTGAAGAGCTGAATGCGTTGCCGGAAGGTACCACCGCTGATGCCAAGCAGATGATTGCTGATGCTGGTTATGCCGATGGTTTTTCCGTCACTTTAGATTGCCCTAACGATCGCTACATTAACGATGAAGCCATTTGCCAGGCAATGGTCGGCATGATGGCGCGCATTGGCGTTGAGGTTAATCTTATTGCCCGACCAAAAGCACAGCACTTTCCGTTGATTAAAAACAAAACCAGTGACTTCTATATGCTGGGCTGGGGTGTACCGACTTTCGATAGCCTGTATATCTTCAATTTTCTTGTTCACACCACAACAGAAGATCGTGGTTCCTGGAACAACACCGGGTTTTCAAACGAAGAGGTTGATGCAATGATTGTTAGCCTGGAATCGGAAACCGATCTCGATGCGCGGAACGAAACCATCGGTAAAATCTGGTCGGCCGTTCAGGAAGAGCAAATCTATTTGCCGGTACACAACCAGGTATTGAATTGGGGTATGAAAGAGGGCATCACGTTCGACGTGCAACCTGAAGATCAGCCACACTTTAAATTCCTGAGTCTCCAGTAAACTTCACCTAATAACCTCCCCTGGCAATGCCAGGGGAGCGTGTGCTATTTATGTTTGCCACTGTTATCCGCCGTTTAGGCCAGTCAATTGTTGTGCTGGCGTTAGTTGCGCTTGTTGCGTTTTTAATTTTTCGCTATGTTGGCGACCCTGTTGATAATCTGCTTGGGCAGGAAGCCACGGTGGCTGATCGGGTTGATCTACGTGAGCGTTTAGGTTTGGATGATCCGTGGTACGAGCAATACACCAACTTTGTTTACCGTGCATTGAATTTTGATTTTGGCATTTCATACAGAACAGGATTGCCGGTTTCTGACATGATCGCAAAACGCCTTCCGGCCACACTTGAGCTGGCCTTGGCGTCCGCCATATTCGCGTTAGCGCTGGGTGTGGTTCTAGGGATCTATACGGCTATTAAACGTGAGGGGTGGTTGGCTCAATTTATTCTGTCGAGTTCGCTTATCGGTGTGTCGCTGCCAACCTTTCTTATCGGAATTTTACTCATCTGGATTTTCGCTGTGGAGTTGGGGTGGCTTCCGTCGTTTGGCAGGGGAGATACGGTCGATATTGGTTGGTGGAGCACCGGTTTTCTAACGGCATCGGGTTTAAAGTCGTTGGTTTTGCCAACGGTAACGTTAGGCCTCTATCAAATGACGCTTATCATGCGTTTGGTGCGAGCTGAAATGCTCGAAGTATTGCGGCAAGATTACATTCGCTTCGCGCGTGCGCGAGGCTTGCCAGATAGGGTAGTCAATTTCGGTCATGCATTGAAAAACACCTTAGTCCCTGTTATTACCATTGCCGGATTGCAGCTTGGTCTTATTGTGGCGTTTGCTATTGTCACGGAAACCGTTTTTCAATGGCCAGGGGTTGGGTTGATGTTTATCAACGCCGTCTATTTTGTTGATATACCTGTCATGAGCGCGTATCTGTTGTTGGTTGGATTAGTGTTTGTGATTATCAATCTTGTTGTGGATTTATCTTATCTGATTATCGATCCCAGAATAAGAGATGGTATTAACCGAGGGAACGTTAGTACATGAAACGTTTCTTCGCCTCGGATTTTTTCTACGATTTCTGTCGCTCGCCCATCACTATAGTCTCCTTTACTGTGGTGATGATCCTGCTTTTCTGTGCAGTGTTTGCGTCATACATAGCCCCAACCAATCCGTTCGA
>CAKZUP010000034.1 GCA_937922945.1 uncultured Granulosicoccaceae bacterium | reverse complement strand
ACAACGTGTCCTTCGGAGTGCAGAGCACGACTAATAAAATCTGCAATACGCTCATCATCTTCTACAACGAGCACTCTCATCAGACTGCTCTGAGCCGTGTTTCCAACGGCAGGGTAACCGTTGCTCTAGTGCCTCCTTCAGGGCCGCCGGTAAGCGCAATACTGCCAGCATGGGCATCGACTATCGCCTTTGCCACGGGCAAGCCCAGCCCAACACCAGATGCCTTACCCACCCCTTCGGAACCACGATAGAAGCGTGAGAACACTTGACTCGACTCATTGTATTTCAAGCCAATTCCCTGATCTTTCACCTCAAAGACCAGATGCTCTTGCATATCTCGTATATTCACTTCGATGGTGGAATCACTATAGGAATACCGTAGTGCGTTATCAATCAGAATGGTGGCCAACTGCTTAATGTGATTGGTATCGATATTCGCAATAAGCTCGTGAGTTGGCACGTTCGATTCAATCTTTATGTTTTTCTGTGCCGCAAGAACAGAAAAGTCTTCACAGATATCCAGAATAACAGGCACGATTGCCGATGGTCTTTTATGTATGGGGGCTTTGCCATCCTCCGCTCGGGCAACGAATAGTAAGTCCTGGACAAATCGCGTTGTGTGTACGGTTTGCTCTTTTATGCGTCGGAAAGCATCCTGAAATTGCTCCGGAGTTTCCATATCTTTTCGCAACGCCAGATCTGCTTCACCCTGAATAATGGTTAACGGTGTTCTCAGTTCGTGGCTTATGTCAGCTAGAAACTGCTTACGATTCTCGCTAACCAATTGTAATTTTTCGTTTGTCTGTTTTAGCTCACTGGTACGACTTTCAATAATGGATTCCAGATTCTGCTGCGTTGTCTTTTCCCGTTCTCTCTGAGATTCAACCTCTGATGCCATTTGATTCAGCGCTGCAGCCAGCCCTGCAAACTCACTTTCTACATTGGTTGGTACGCGTTGTGTAAAGTCGCCTGCCATAAACGCATCTGTGGCTGATTCAAAAGATCGCAGGCTTTTACTTAGCGCTCGCCACGTGGTTACCAGTAGAAAGGTACCAAAACAGATAAAGCACAAAAACAATAATGAAAGTAATCTGGTGAGCAAGGTATTGAGCTCTTGCGCCACGATTTGCGTTTCACGAACCTCACGCAATTCTTCTGAAATAGCATCGTCTATTAAGCGAATAAACGTCCCCTCAATTTGAGGGCTTCGCAGTTTTTCTAACGCTGCACCGGCTTCTTCAGGCTGCCTATTTTCAACCGCCGCACGCACCAGTTCGCTGCCACGGATTATTTCCTCAGCCAATAATTCAATTCTATTAAAGTGTTGCAGCTCACTCGCTTCGGCAACATCACCTACATGGGTTAGTTCAGCGGCTATATTCTCGCGTACATCTCGCAACGCATTGCGTAATGATTCTTTATTACGATAGCGTTCCTGCAAATTAAGTAGAGTGCCTTCTTCTACAATTTGTCCAAGCGCGCTAAGCTTTCGGTAGGTATGGTCGGAAACAGCACGGTAGCTTGAGTAGACGTGCTGTGCGCGGCTACTTCTCTCTATGTAGAAACCGTATTTCTGAGCGGTTAGAAAAAGCGCGATAGATGCTGCAATAATGAGTGCAAACAGGGTAATTCCGGTTACCAGCAACCGACGCTTTAAACTGGTGTTAATCCTGTATTTGGCGCTGCTGTCCACATTCAAACCCAATATCAAACAAATATCAGTATATCTGTTTGTGCCCCACACTGAGTGCGTGGGGGCATTGTGTCAGATCGCCTTACTCGGCAATTACCCTTATTGCGAAATACTCGACAGTAAATCAGGGTTGGTTACCAGATTTCTTACACCATGCGCATCCTTTTCATCAAAGATATTGTCGCCGAACCAGGCCGCAACACTTTTGATATTGACCTTGGCAACCTGTGGACGAACACTCCAGCTCACCTGAAATGGAGAACCTTTCTCGTTGTACCCAGGACCCGTGGTTGAACCGGCATACTGAACAGGGTCACCTGTGTTCGTCGGAATATTAAGCGCCTGTTGGTAGCCGTTAACTTCACCTGTTGCTGTCAACTCTACAAAATCCAACGCGGCATCATCATTAACCAGTACGTATACTTGGGTTTCAACTCGCAGTTGGGGGTTACCGATGCTTTCGCTTAAACACGCACCCAATGTTGGGCCCGGAGTTACTTGCGCTGAAGAGTGAACGTAGTGCACTTCAATGGTATCTCCGGGTTCGAGATACCCGTGAGCACCAGTGCCCACAGACATATCAATCGGCGCGAGTTCGCTTGCAGACAGCTCACCTGAATATTCAAAGCCAGTACCATAGCCTTTCCCATCGCCATTGCCAGCATACTTCGTGAAATCACCACCACGATGCTCGGCCGCTTCGTGCATATGGATATTACAAAGGTTCATTTCGGTGAACGCAGGTGCTGCTTGAAACATGCGAGCATTATTGCCCATCGCAGAATCTATATCGCGAGGCGACTGTGGACCAAAGCCTGCACCAGCGGTCTGGGCAGCAAGGTTTTCACGCTGTTTTGCGACCACATCGTCTGATACTGACGAGGAAGCTGCAATAATCGGTAAACTGCTGGCCATCGTGATTAGCGATGTACCAACAAAAGCCAGTTTAAGTTTATTCATATAATTACCTGTTTAAATTATTTTTGTTTGGTACCAAAACCCGCTCCATGGCCCCACTTTTCGAAGGTGAGCCATTAAACCACTACGATCACACACTCGGGCGAACGCTTAGCGCTGATAAGCTTTTGATTCTCAAGCAACTTGAGCCGTTTGTTGTACTCTTGAAAGGGAAGGGAAACTTCCCTTTTTCCCGGACGTTAGAATAAGCCTTAAGGGATAAGCAGCAGCTGACTAGAAAGTGAACTCAAAGTGAATTCAATATGAACAGAAGATGAAGCGTGGCCGTGTCCGGCATTTGTCACGCCAGCAAGCTACCAGCGATTTACTGATTAAAATTGAGTTTACTTTTTATACGGACCTGTGAGCTCAAACGCTTTTAACAAGGCAACGCCCATTGTTTCGAATGTCGCATTATGCGGAATGCTAAATTTCTCCTTCTTGTTGCCGTAGTAAGTCATGGTTCTGCCTTGCTTGAGTAAGGGGTTGAAAATAATTTCTTGAACTGAAAAAACGACATTAACTGAATCAGCTGTTTTATGGAATGCGGATTGCGAGCTGCACCCGGACAAGTCAACTAAATGATTCTGCTTATACTGTCTTAAAAAAGCACGGTCGGGTTGATAGTTTTCTTCTGTTTCCAAGAGTGTCTCTACTAGTCTGCGACCAAGATTTTCGCTGGATTCAGACAGTTCAAGCATGCTGGCTTTAGGCAATTGAATCCAAAGGCCCTTACTAAGAGCCTTTGGAGTGTAGAAATAACCATTAGGCCTTTTGTATATGGCTATACGGGCCACAGCACTTACATTCGACGTAGTCTCTGCAGGAAGACTAACGAGTTTTTCTTTATATCTGGCTGTTAAATCGTCATTCATTATTCGCCTCCTTTGCATCGAATTTCATCACAGATTTTCTATCTTATAGGTTTCTCTTTACTTTTTATACGGACCTGTGAGCTCAAACGCTTTTAACAAGGCGGCGCCCATAGCTTCGAATGTTACGTCCGGCGGAATGCTAAATTTCTCCTTCTTGTTACCGTAGTAAGCCATAGTTCTGCCTTGCTTGAGTAAGGGGTTGAAAATAATTTCTTGAACTGAAAAATCGACATTAACTGAATCAGCTGTTTTATGAAATGCAGATTGTGAGCTGCACCCGGACAAGTCAACTAAATGATTCTGCTTATACTCTCTTAAAAAAGCTCGGTCGGGTTGATAGTTTTCCTCTGTTTCCAAGAGTGTCTCTACTAGTCTGCGACCAAGATTTTCGCTGGATTCAGACAGTTCAAGCATGCTGGCTTTAGGCATTTGAATCCAAAGGCCCTTACAAAGAGCCTCTGGAGAGTAAAAATACCCATTAGGCCTTTTGTATACCGTTACGCTCGCTTCAGCACTTTCGGTCGACGTTGTCTCTGTGGGAAGACCAGCGAGTTTTGCTTTATATCTCGCTGTTAAATCGTCATTCATTTTCAGCCTCTATTAAATAAGTCATCATCACAGCTAACCTACAATGAACCTTAACGGCCTAGTAAGTAAGCGGGCAAAGCTTATTCGAACAACTACCTATACAAACACATCGTCAACCAGATTCAACAGCTCACTATAGTCAGAAAAAGCCCGAGTATGGGGCAATTGCTCCACCGGAGTTTTTCTATACCCTTCAGTAAACAGTAGAAAATCGATTTGCGCGCGACGCGCCGTTTCGGCATCAACTTCGCTA
>CAKZUP010000033.1 GCA_937922945.1 uncultured Granulosicoccaceae bacterium | reverse complement strand
GTGTTGTCGTCTTTGATTGCATCGCCAGCCAGGTGCTGGCGTGCACCACCAATGGTGTAGCCTTCCTGATAAAGCAAGCCACGAATCTGGCGGATAAGGACGACGTCGTGTCGTTGGTAGTAACGGCGATTGCCACGGCGTTTAACCGGTTCGAGATCCGGGAACTCTTGCTCCCAGTAGCGGAGCACGTGAGGTTTAACCTGACACAATTCGCTGACTTCACCAATGGTGAAATAGCGTTTGTTCGGAATTACCGGCAGTTCATTGTTGTTGCTGATTTCCAGCATAAGCTTCTACACGCGTCTTGAGTTTTTGCCCTGGTCTGAAGGTAACCACGCGGCGTGCTGAAATAGGAATTTCTTCCCCGGTTTTCGGATTTCGGCCCGGACGCTCATTTTTATTACGGAGCACGAAGTTGCCGAAGCCGGAAAGCTTCACGTCGTGCCCAGCTTCAAGCGCTGTGCGGACTTCTTCGAAAAACTGCTCCACGAACTCTTTCGCCTCACGTTTATTGAGGCCAAGCTCGTCGAACAACATTTCAGCCATTGCTGCTTTGGTTAATGCCATATCAAACCCTTAGTACGGCACCGAGTTCACTGGTTGTAGCGTTAACAATCTTCGTTACAGCCTGCTCTACTTCGGATTCCTCTAGAGTGCGCGAAAAGTCTTGCATAATCAAGCCTAACGCGATGCTTTTCTTGCCTTTTTCTACTTTTTCACCTTGATAAACGTCAAATGTAGTTATCTCGGTGAGCCAAGCAGGCCCATGATGGGTCACACAGCTCACCAACGACTGGTGAGAAACCGTGTCATCAACGAGCAGGGCAATGTCGCGACGAACCTGCGGTTGGCGCGACAAGCGTTCAGCTTGCGCCACGGTGGCTTTTGCCAAAGCGGCCAGAGAAAGCTCGAACACTATAGGTGTTTGCGACAGATCCAGCGTTTTCTGAACCTCAGGGCTCAACTGGCCTAAAAAGCCCAATTTCACGCCATCACAGACAATGCTGGCTCGTTGTCCAGGGTGCAGCATGGGTAGTTCGCAGGGCTCAAAGCTCAGCGACACGCCGTTCGCACGGGCAAACAGCGCCTGTAAATCGGCCTTCGCATCGAAGAAATCGACCTCACGCGCATCACCTGCCCAGCCCTCTGGCTGAGATTGTCCAACAATTAAACCGGCTAACATGCTTTGCTGCTGCAGCGTGTCGTCAATCTGGATGTCATCACCGTGGGTGGACTCAACGTGTTCGTCGACCATGCGCACGCCCTGCTCGGTGCCTGGTAAGAATCGCAACCCGGTTTCAAAAATGCGCATCGACGCAATCTGGCGGCTTTGATTTCGTCGCATGGTATCCAGCAGGCCGCTGATTAGCGTTGTGCGCATCACCGACAGGTCGGCTGATATCGGGTTGGGTAATGGCAGAGCGGTTAAGTCGGGTCGTAATTGTTGCAGTTGGTTTGGCTCAACAAAACTGTACGTCACCACTTCCTGATAACCACGGTGGGCAAGCAGCTTTTTAATATCGATAAGCGGCACAGCAGTTTCTGCCACTGGTCGAAACATGGGACGGTGCACAGGAGAGGTTCGCGGCAATTGATCAAAGCCGTGCACACGCGCCACTTCTTCAAGAAAATCTTCCTCGATTCGTAAATCGTATCGATAGCTCGGTGGCTTGGCCATCCAACCTTCATCGTGCGTATTGAAGGTGATACCCAATCGTGTGAATACGCGCTCGACAATGTCATCGCTAATCTCAATACCGATAAGTCTGGTTAATCGCTTGCGCCTTACCAGCACAGGTTTACCTGACGGCAACCGCGGTGTGTCTTGCCAATCTTTTACAGGCCCCGGCTTACCACCGGCAAGGTTCATTAACATGCCTGTTGCGTATTCCATTGCATCGGCCTGTAATGCCGGATCGACACCGCGCTCAAATCGATGCGATGATTCTGACGGTGACGCATACAATCGAGGCTTGCCGATAATGTCTTGCGGCAAGAACAGAGCTGACTCCATGAAAATGTTTTTGGTGTCTAAGTCAACGGCGGTACTGGCCCCGCCCATAATGCCTGCAATGCCTATGGCACCACTGTTGTCAGCAATAACCGTTGTTTCCCCTGTGAGCTCCACTTCACGTCCATCGAGCAACGTGAGTTTTTCACCATCACCAGCTAAACGTACCTGTATGTCACCTTGAAGTTTATCCAGATCGAAGGCATGCATTGGCTGGCCCAACTCCAGCATCACGTAGTTCGTCACATCCACCGCCGGGTTAATGCTACGCATACCACTGCGACGAAGACGCTCACTCATCCAGATTGGCGACTCTTTACGCATATCGACATCTTTTATGATGCGTCCTGCATAACGCGCACAAGCAGAACTGGATGAAAGCCTGACCGGCCAGGAATCATCGTGCTGTGATGCTACCGGCGTAATTTCATGCAGCTGCAATGGCAAATCGTTTCGTGCGCAAAGATCGCGAGCGATGCCACGAATACTCAAACAATCTCCCCTATCGGGCGTTAAGTCGATGTCGATAATGTGATCGTTCAATTCCAGATAGTCAGCCAGCAATTCACCCACTGGTGCTTTGTCGTCAAGCTCAATAATGCCATCGCTGTCATCAGACAAACCAATCTCCGCACCTGAGCACAACATGCCGTTAGACTCAACGCCGCGCAGCTTGGCTTTCTTCAGTTTCTTGCCATCGGGCATCGGACAACCCGGATTAGCCAGCGCCGTGACCAACCCCATCCGCACGTTTGGCGCGCCACAAACAATTTGCACCAGATCGGAGGTGCCATTGTCGACTTCACACACCTTCAAGCGCTCAGCATCGGGGTGCGGCAGCACATCAACCACCCGTGCAATAACCACTTCAGACATCGCCGGTAAGCTTGAGGAGATGTCATCAACTTCGAGGCCAAGATACGTTAACTGCTCTGCCAGCTCGTTCACATCAACCGGTGGGTTGACCCATTCACGTAACCACTTTTCGCTGAATTTCATGGATTAGCCCGCCTGATGAAACTGTTGTAGAAAACGCAAATCGTTCTCGAAAAACTGCCGAAGATCCTTCACGCCATAACGCAACATGGCCAGACGCTCCACGCCCATACCAAACGCATAGCCGGTGAATTCTTCGGTATCGATACCCACCGCCTTAAATACTTCAGGGTGAACCATACCGGCACCCAAGACTTCCATCCAAGGCCCATCACCAATCCGAATATCCACTTCAGTTGACGGCTCGGTGAATGGGAAATAAGACGGCCGGAATCGGATTTCGCAATCGTCTTGATCGAAGAACAGCTTTAAAAACCCTTCGAGGTGACCCATTAAATCGGTCATACCGATATTCTCATCAACCAGCAAACCTTCCACTTGATGAAACATCGGCGAGTGTGTCTGATCTGAATCACAACGGTACACCCGACCTGGCACAACAATACGCATGGGAGGCTGGTTAGATTTCATGTATCGAATCTGAACCGATGATGTGTGCGTTCGCAGCAAACGGTTAGCATCAAAGTAGAAGGTATCGTGCATGGCGCGCGCAGGATGATGCGCAGGAAAATTCAAAGCTTCGAAGTTATGATAGTCATCTTCAATTTCAGGCCCCAGAGCGACATCGAAACCAAGCTGTGCAAACAGCGTGGAAATCCGTTCAATGGTTAGCGTTATCGGATGCAGGCCACCGGTGGCCAAGGCTCTACCGGGTAATGAAATATCAATGGCATCTTGCGACAGCTTTTCGGCTAACGCTGCGTTATCGAGTAAGGCGTAACGTTCATCCAACAGTGCTTGAACGTTTTGCTTAACGTGATTCACAGCCTGACCTGCTGCCGGTTTTTCTTCTTTGGGCAGTTGCCCTACCGCTTTTAAGGCGCCAGTTAAACGCCCCTTCTTGCCAAGCAATTCAACTCGCGCAGCCTCCAGTGCATCGAGCGAGTCAGCGTCGGCAATCAGTGATTGCGCATCGGTTAGCAATGTATCTAAGTCAAGTGCCATGATGAATCAGTCTTTGTTGGTTCTGCTCGTTAATAAAAATGTGCATCGTAGTGTGATTCGATTTCTGACGAAGGCATTTACGCAGTCGCTATTTCACACTTGATGAAACTGTATTGAAATCCATAGTCCAGACGCAAAAACGGGGAAAGCCAGCAACGCTGACTCCCCCCGTCGATAAGGCGTTATGAACGCCTGGTCGTTGTTTCTCTCAACAATCTGCAAATCACAGATGTTGAACAGACAAGCCCTTAGGCTTGAAGACCAGCCTTCGCCTTATCGACGATGGCGGTAAACGCTGCTGTATCGGCAATTGCCAGATCAGCCAGCATCTTTCGATCGATATCGATCTCGGCCTTTTTCAATCCTTCCATTAAGCGGCTGTACGTAATGCCTTGCTCACGAGCACCGGCATTGATACGAGCAATCCATAAGCGGCGGAAAACACGCTTCTTCGCTTTACGGTCACGATAAGCATACTGACCTGCTTTAGTGACGGCTTGCTTGGCAACACGAAATACACGACTACGCGCACCTCGATAACCTTTGGCTTGTTTTAGTACTTTTTTATGACTGGCGCGTGCGGTGACGCCACGTTTAACTCTTGGCATAGCGGTCTCCTAGCGTTGGTTGGGTAACATGCGTTTGATAAGAACAACATCTGACTCATGAACAAGCGATGCCCCGCGAAGCTGACGCTTTCGCTTGGTGCTTTTCTTGGTCAGGATGTGCCGCATGTGTGAGCTCTTGCGCTTATAGCCGCCCGAACCCGTCCGCTTGAAGCGCTTGCTCGCGCCGCTGACTGATTTCTGTTTATTTCCAGACACTGTTTGACTCCTAAAAATAACGGTGCTTATAAAAACACCTTGAGTGAAAAACCGGCGACGTCTTAGTGTCTGTACGCCTGCTCGGTTACATAAATTCTTTTGCCAGCAGCAAATTCTTGCTAGCTGTATCGGTTATGTTTTCCTTGGTGCCATAACCATCACCATCTGCCGACCTTCGAGTTTGGGGAATTGCTCGACTGTTGCCAATTCGGACAAATCTTCTTCAACTCGCTTCAACAGTTTTGCGCCCAATTCCCTGTGCGCCATTTCTCTGCCCCGGAAACGCAGCGTAATTTTTGTCTTGTCTCCGTTTTCCAGAAACTTGACCAAGCTGCGCAGCTTAACCTGATAATCACCGTCTTCGGTTCCGGGCCGAAATTTGATTTCCTTAATCTGAACGGTTTTCTGCTTTTTCTTCGCCGAGTGCTGCTTCTTGTTATTTTCAAACTGGAAGCGACCATGATCCATGATCTTGCACACAGGTGGTTCGGCGTTTGGCGAAATTTCAACAAGATCGAGTGACGCCTCTGCAGCGGTTGCCATTGCAACCTCTAATGATACAACCCCAACCTGCTCACCGTCGGCTCCAATAAGCCGAACTTCAGCAACGTCAATTTCGTCGTTCTTCCGATTAATCTTTTTCGCAGAAATACGTTAACCCTCCAGTACGTTCTGGCCGCGGCTAGCGGCCTCTAAATTCAGTTGTTCAACCAGCGTTTCAAGCTTCATGGTGCCAAGGTCTTTACCATCTCTGGTGCGGACAGACAACTCTCCACTTTCTACTTCTCGATCGCCTGCCACCAACAAATAAGGCACTCGCTCGAGAGTCCAACTGCGGATCTTAAAACCGATCTTTTCGTTGCGCAAATCTGACTCAGCGCGTAACCCGCTATTTTGCAACACTTTCACAGCTTTCTCAACGAAGTCTGACTGTTTATCGGTGATATTCATCACGACAGCCTGAACTGGGGACAACCAGAGGGGTAATTTACCCTCATGATTCTCAATGAGAATGCCTATAAATCGCTCGAAAGAGCCCAAAATAGCTCTGTGCAGCATGACTGGCGCCAATTTTTCGCCAGATTCCGCCACATAGGTAGCATCGAGCCTGCCAGGCATGGAAAAATCCACTTGGATGGTTCCACACTGCCAAACTCGTCCAATGCAGTCTTTAAGCGAAAACTCCACTTTCGGACCGTAGAACGCGCCCTCACCTGGCAACTCTTGCCAATCCAGACCTTTGGCATCCAGCGCATCGGCCAGGGCTTTTTCCGATTTATCCCAACTTTCATCACTACCCACCCGATTTGGGGGACGTGTGGAAAGCCGGTAAATAACCTCATCGAAGCCGAAGTCGCGATACACCGCGTGAAGGAAATCGATAAACCGACTCACTTCAGGCTGAATCTGATCTTCTGTGCAGAAAATATGGCCGTCGTCTTGCGTAAATCCACGCACCCGCATTATACCGTGTAAGGCACCGGACATTTCGTTTCTATGGCATGAGCCAAACTCAGCCAGCCGCAAAGGCAGATCGCGGTAGCTTTTTAAACCCTGATTAAACACCTGCACATGACACGGGCAATTCATGGGTTTAATGGCATTGCGTTTTTCATCGGTTGTAACCGAGAACATGTCGTCGCCAAATTTATCCGCGTGACCACTGCGCTCCCACAACGACATATCGACAATTTGAGGAGTGCGGATTTCCTGATAGCCTTCGCTAACTTGCATCTTACGCATGTACTGTTCAATGCTTTGATAAATCGCCCACCCGCGTGGATGCCAGAACACCATACCCGGCGCTTCATCCTGCAAATGAAATAAATCGAGCTGCTTGCCAATTTTGCGATGATCGCGTTTTTCGGCTTCAGCCAGATTGTGCAGATACGTTTTAAGCTGCTTTTTATCGGCAAACGCGGTTCCGTAAATGCGCTGCAACATGGCATTGTCTGAATCGCCACGCCAGTACGCACCGGCAACTTTTGTGAGCTTAAACGCCTTCAGGTGAGAGGTATTGGGCACGTGCGGACCACGACACAGATCGGTGAAGTCGCCCTGCTCGTAAAGCGATAAATCTTCGTTGCTGGGAATGCTACCTACAATTTCAGATTTGTATTGCTCACCAAGCCCATCAAAAAATCGCACCGCCTCATCGCGACTGGTAACCGAGCGTTTGATGGGGATGGCTTGCGCAGCAAGTTCAGCCATGCGCTTTTCGATAACTTCAAGATCTTCTGGTGTAAATGCCCGTTCGAATGCGAAGTCGTAGTAAAAACCATTTTCGATAACAGGACCAATAGTCACCTGTGCACTGGGGAACAATTGCTTTACCGCTTGGGCAAGCAAGTGAGCAGTTGAGTGGCGCAGTAGAGGTAAAGCCTCTTCGCTTTTATTGGTAACGATGGCAAGCGATGCATCGGATTCCATGACATGGCTGGAATCAACCAGCACACCGTCGACCATGCCGGCAAGCGTGGCCTTGGCCAGCCCCGGCCCAATATCAGCGGCAACATCGAACACGGAAATGGGATTAGCGAACTGACGGACGCTGCCGTCTGGCAAAGTAATCTGTGGCATAAGCATTTCTCAGTGGTGACCCATACGATAGGCCACTTGTTTGTCAGTGGTGGCCCGTACGAAAGGCCACGTGTGCGTTTTGTATATAGTGAGTGTAGCGCTTTTTAAGGCGTACAGGTTTTGTCCACTACGACGCTAGCTACGCAAGTGCTGTTCCGACAATGAACAACCTGCCAAAAAATTACAGCCTTTGTGTTCCCGACGCTTGCCCCTGAACGGAGAAGTGCCGTAAAATCTTCACGAACGTAAACACTAGGACCATAGCTCAGTTGGTTAGAGCGCTACCTTGACATGGTAGAGGTCGGCGGTTCGAATCCGCCTGGTCCTACCAATTCTCCGTTCCAATTCTCCATTTTAGTTCTCGATTGCACACGTCAATCATCCCAACGCAGATTCTCGCTTGCGTGAAGCCCACGCTGAGTCCCGTTAACCGGGTGCAGTGTCCTGCCGCTCTAACTTGTGACAAGTGGCCTCTGTTAGGTACAGTTCACGTTGCTTTTCTGAACAGCCAACCCACGAAAAAGCTTCAAAGCGAGCATAAAAGCTGGTACAAAACGTAGTACGAAATACTGCTGTAAGCACTCCGCAGCGACAGTCGCCCAGGTTCACACCGGAGAATATACTGAATGCAACGCGCACGAAGTCGATGGCATATCGCTGTTTTTCTCGCGCCTGCTGTGCTCGTGTATACAGCCGTGATGATTTTTCCGTTGTTCAACACGCTGCGGCTCGCGCTCTACAGCCGCATCGATCAGGAACGCGTTTTTGTCGGCTTACAAAACTTCAAAACTCTTTTTGGCGATGCGGTCTGGTCTGAACAGTTCTGGAATGCGTTAGGCAACAATCTCTGGTTCTTCTTCATTCACATGCTGGTGCAAAACCCGATTGGTATTGCGCTGGCTGCCATGCTAAGCCATCCGAAGCTGCGCTTTGCAGCCCTTTACCGCTCGAGCATTTTCATCCCGACCATTTTGTCGTTTGTTATCGTCGGCTTTGCGTGGAAATTAATCCTCTCGCCTATCTGGGGCATAGCGCCGGATATGCTCGATGCAGTGGGGCTTAAATCACTTTTCGCACCGTGGCTTGGCAAAGAGGAATACGCGTTAACCACTTTGGCGCTGATATCGGTCTGGCAATTTGTTGGTATTCCCATGATGCTAATCTATGCCGCCCTGTTATCCATCCCAGAAGAAGTGCTGGAAGCCGGCGAAGTCGATGGCATTACAGGCCTCTCGGCCTTCTGGAAAATAAAGCTACCGCTGATTCTGCCATCGATTGGTATCATTTCCATTCTGACGTTTGTGGGTAACTTCAACGCGTTCGATTTGATTTACGCCACACAAGGTGCGCTCGCTGGGCCGGATTACTCCACTGATATTCTCGGTACGTTTATGTATCGCACCTTTTTCGGCTTTCAATTACAGCTAGGCGATCCGCACATGGGTTCCGCTATTGCCAGCGCCATGTTTCTGATTATTTTAATCGGTGTGTGTATTTATCTGTTCGGCATACAAACACGACTACGCCGCTACCAGTTTTGAATACGAACATGAATACACAACGACAGTTCGGATTCAACACACTTTTAATGCACGGTGCGTTAATCCTCTACACGCTTATCGCATTGTTCCCCGTGTTCGTTATTGTCATCAATAGCTTTAAAAAACGAAAATCCATTTTCAGAGAACCACTGAGCTTGCCGGATGCTGGAAGCTTCTCTTTGGTTGGTTATGAAACCGTACTGAAACAGGGCGAGTTCTTTTCCTACTTTCAGAACTCCATGATCGTCACCGTTGTGTCGTTATTTTTTATTCTGTTGTTCGGTGCCATGGCGGCTTTTGCATTGTCTGAATATCGGTTTCCCGGCAATAAATGGATGGGGCTGTATCTAGCACTGGGCATCATGATTCCCATTCGCATTGGTACCGTGGCAATACTTGAACTTATGGTGTCTACTGGCTTGGTGAATACACTAACGGCGTTAATTCTGGTGTATATCGCGCAGGGCTTACCGCTGGCAGTGTTTATACTCAGCGAGTTTATGCATCAAGTATCGGATGATCTTAAAAACGCAGCACGCGTCGATGGGTTATCTGAATACACAATATTTTTCCGTATCGTATTGCCACTGGTGCGCCCTGCTATGGCAACCGTTGCAGTATTCAATATGATTCCCATCTGGAATGACTTGTGGTTCCCGCTGATTCTTGCACCGGCAGAAGCCACTAAAACACTGACGCTGGGTTCGCAGGTATTTATTGGTCAGTACGTGACGAACTGGAATGCGGTGTTGTCTGCTCTATCCATGGCCATTCTCCCCGTGCTTATTTTATACGTTATCTTTTCGCGACAGCTTATTCGCGGCATAACCTCTGGAGCGGTCAAATGAGTCGTGTATTAATCGCAGGTTTGGGGCATATGGGCATCAGCCATGCGCTTGCTCATCACAGCATGCCAGGCTCGAACATTGTGGGTTTGGTCAATCGATCGAAGGTTGACTTACCGGATGAACTGTCGCCCTACCCAATGTACCACTCGTTTGAAGAAGGCATGACAAGCCAACCAGACATTGTCGTTATCGCCACTTATTCAGACTCGCACGCAGATTATGCTTGCGCGGCCATGGATGCCGGTGCTCACGTGTTTGTTGAAAAGCCATTGGCAACAACCGTTGCAGATGCACAGCGTGTCGTTAAAAAAGCACAGGAGACCAATCGCAAGTTGGTGGTTGGTTACATTCTCCGCTATCACCCTTCTTGGATAACACTGATAAACGAAGCTCGCAAGCTCGGCCCGCCTTATGTGTTTCGATTAAACCTGAATCAACAATCATCCGGTTCACATTGGGAAACCCATAAGGCTTTAATGCAAACCACCTCGCCCATTGTGGACTGCGGTGTTCATTATGTCGATGTTATGTGCCAGATAACCGATGCAACACCCCTGCGCGTGCACGGCATGGGAGTGCGTCTCAGCGATGAGATCGCAAGCGACATGTATAACTACGGTCACTTCCAGGTCATCTTCTCCGATAATTCCGTGGGTTGGTATGAGGCAGGCTGGGGGCCGATGATTTCTGAGACGGCCTTTTTTGTAAAAGACATCGTTTCACCCAATGGCTCAGTCTCTATTACAGAAGGCAACAAAGGCGCATCCGCCGATGTAGAAGGTCATACCCGTGTAGGTGGCATTCTGGTACACACAGACAACGAAGATAAACTCATCACTATGCCGGACGAACCCGATCATCAAGCGCTGTGCGATGCAGAGCAGCAGTTTATGTTGGACGCTGTTGAGCAGGATATCGATCTTGAACAACATATGGACAATGCCGTTCAATCGCTTGCGATCTGTTTAGCTGCGGATGAAAGTATTCGTACCGGGAAAGCTGTGGAACTCGCTGGAACATCCACATGATTGCGCTGTCACTCAATGGTGTGAATAAGTACTTCGGCAAGACACAGGTGCTCAAAGATATTGACATCAGCATTGAAGATGGTGAGTTTGTTGTGTTCGTTGGCCCATCAGGCTGCGGTAAATCCACGCTGCTGCGGATTATTGCCGGGCTTGAAGATGCCAGCTCGGGCAGCGTTAGTATCGCCGGGCAGGACGTCACTTATGAGGCTCCATCCAAACGCGGTATCGCCATGGTATTTCAAAGCTATGCGCTATACCCGCATTTGAATGTCAAAGGCAATATGTCGTTGGCATTGAAACAGGAAAAGCAAAGTAAAGACGTTATCGAACAGCGCATTGCCAAAGCTGCGCAAATGCTGAATCTGGAAAGCTACCTGAATCGGTTTCCGTCTGAGCTCTCCGGTGGGCAAAGACAGCGTGTGGCCATTGGTCGGGCGATTGTGCGAGAACCCACACTCTTTTTATTCGATGAACCACTGTCCAATCTTGATGCGGCATTACGCATGAACACGCGTTTAGAAATCGCGAACCTGCACAAGCAACTTGCTACAACCATGGTGTATGTAACGCATGACCAAACCGAAGCCATGACTCTGGCAGATAAAATTGTGGTACTCCGCGATGGTGTTGTTGAACAAACCGGTACACCAATGGAGCTTTATAACGACCCGCGTAATCAGTTTGTTGCTGGATTTCTCGGCGCACCTTCCATGAATTTTCTACCGGCTAGCGTATTCAATGCAACCGACGATCGAACACTTGGCGTCAGACCCGAAGACTTGTTCATCGATGAAGCCGGGCCAATCTCGGCTCAAGTGAATCACGTTGAGCAACTAGGGGGAGACACTAATCTGATCGTACGCATGGATGAACGTCAACTCACGCTTCGGTTATTCGGTCAACACCATATCGCAGAGGACTCACGCATCCGTTTGAACTTTGCAAACGAGAAGGCTTACTATTTTGATGCTAATGGAAATCGCGCTTGACAGGTTCAGCCGATTGTTTAGTTAGTTTGCTTAGGTAGCTCGGTAAATCGGCTTGTTAAGCGTCTTTGTCGGTGAGTTTGGATAGCACAAGGTTGGCTATCGGTTTTACACCCTGCTCCATTGGTAAGTCAGTTTCAGGTAACTCAGTTGCAGGTAACTCAGTTGCCGGGATATCCAATTCACCTAAGCGACTCTGCCACGCAACGGTTGCTTCTACCATGTCACTTGGCAAGTTTAAACTGGCCAAGGTTTTGGCCACCTCGCGCATTTCAGCTGCGCGACGTTTGCCATGTACCACGCTACGTTCAAAGTTATACGCTGCCTGTGCCTCCCAATCACCACCTGAATGACTACGATTTAACGAGGCAAACACATCGCTTTCAACACCTGCCGCCACCGCTGCAAGCGAGCACTCGGCGGTTAACGCTTCCATACCTTTAACCATAACTGAGCGCAACATTTTCACAGACGAAGCGGCGCCTACTTCAGCAGACACCCACTGCGGCTTCATCGGCAAGGCCTCAAGCCTGGATAAAACGGCTTGCGCCCCAGCACCGGAAATAAGCAATGGCACCAGATTCAAAGCAGGATGCACCGGTGCCATCACGGCTACATCAATATAGTGGCAACCCACTTTCGCTACCAACTCACTCGCCGCCACTTTTGTTGAAGGTGCACAAGAATTCAGATCAAGGTAGTACGAATTTTCAGTTAATGCATCAGCAGTTGCTTGAGCTGCATCCAACGCCTGATCGGCAGTGACAGTTGAGAACACCAAATCGGCTTGCGCTACAGCTTCTGAAGCACTAAAGCACACGCCTACTTCGTGTTGTTCACAGCGTTGAAGAATTTCCGTTTGAGTGCTCGCGTGACCAAGCTTGATATCGTAGGCAACCACATTGTGCTGGCCAGAAGTCCAGCCACTGACAATCGCGCTCGCCGCTTCGCCAAAGCCAATGAATGCTACAACGCTCAACGCTAGCCACCAACAACCACGTCAGTCATAATATGAAACTTTTCCGGATCAATAATGGAATAGGCAATTTCCAGCAGTTCGCCATTGGAATCCGATACCTTGGTTTGAACCGTGAGCACAGCATCTCCTTGATCAAGACCGATCGCTTCCGCGGTATCGAAATCCAATAGTTTATCCGCTGATATTTCCCGTTTCACACCACCGGCAATAACGCCATATTCGGATTCGATTTTTACCAGTACAGATTCTGTTTGGTCTCCAACGCTTAAACCAAGATCAGAGAACTGCTCTGGAACATATACTTTCAGCGCAGCGAAAGGCTTTTCCTGTCCAGGCAAATAACGATTGCCAATAACGGCAAGCCAATTATCGGCACATTGCTGAATTGAAGAATCAATTCCAGGCATCTCGTACATCGCGTCGATGGTTATGCTGTATAGATCATTTATCTTTAATGTTGTGCCTTGAGCAACACTCAATACATCGTAGAACTCTTTAGCCACTATTCTGTAACGCTTAACCGGTTTATCGGCGATGACTTCAGTGCCGCCGCGTTTACGCCGCTTCAAGATGCCGTCGTATTCCAGCTGCTCGAATGCTTTTCGTAACGTTGAACGGCTCACACCGACTTGCTGTGCATATTCTTCCTCGGGCGGCAAACGCTCGCCCACACGAATTTCGCCACGAGCTAATTTGCTCAGAAGATCGTCAACGAGTATTTTGTAGAGTGCCCTGCTCATGGAAA
This sequence comes from uncultured Granulosicoccaceae bacterium, assembly GCA_937922945.1. Lineage (GTDB taxonomy): Bacteria > Pseudomonadota > Gammaproteobacteria > Granulosicoccales > Granulosicoccaceae > Granulosicoccus. Next base: position 4,801 of record CAKZUP010000033.1, on the reverse strand, counting down.
GGATGATCGCCGCATCGGCTAATAGAACGCGTTATTATAAAACACATAATGCGAGTAAAACGCATTTTTAATGACACCAATTTAGGCGATCAATTATATATTTTCACTAAATGCGTATCTAAACTGTATCAATTGTAGGTAAGTAACGTATCAATCATACCGCAGCTATTAGATCTGGTTACGAAAAGCACTATTTCTTTAGTTATGCCAAAGATGCAAGCCCGGCGACCACTTCGACAGTAGGCAGTAACGTCAGCACATGTGGCGATACTCTTAGCTTTGATGAACGATTGCCACCGCCCAGAATGATAAAGTCACAACGCATCACAGCCTCATCAACCCATATCGGTAATTCTGTAGGTAACCCTACAGGCGTAACCCCGCCTATTTCCATATGCGTTATTTCTTTTGTTTCCTCAGCAGATGCAAAACTCACCTTTCTTGCTCCAAGCTTTTTCCGAACACTGTGATTTACATCGAGTCGGTGCGTCGCCAACACAACACACAATGTGAAGCAGGGATCGCCCTTTTTCGATTTGATTAGAATAGCGTTGGCTGAGTTAGCCATTGGAATTTGATAATGCTCGCAAAATGCGTTTGTGTCAGCCAATGATGGGTCACAAGCCATAACCTCGTATTCGAGCCCGGTAGAATCGAGAAATTCACGGATAGCAGGGAAGGTATCTGACAAAATTGATTTCCTCAGGTGAGTTGGATGATTACCGCGCTAGCGGGCGGTTGATGTTCCATTTTAACCATGGCAGCGGTACAATAGTGGTGCAATTGCGCACCAAATTGAACACCCCTTCATTTATTAACAACCAATTTACCGAAATGACTTATCCAGCACTGTCTGCTCTGACCGCCGTATCGCCTATTGACGGCCGATATGCGGATAAATGCCAGGACCTTAGAAACTGTTTCAGCGAATACGCGCTTATTCGAGAACGGGTCCGGGTAGAACTGGCGTGGCTGGTTCATCTGGGCGATCAGCCTGGTATTAAAGAGTTTCCCGCAATCGATGCAAAGACCAAGTCTGCGCTGCTGGCGATAGGCACTGACTTCAGCGTTGAGGATGCCGCCGAAGTCAAACAGATTGAAGCTACCACCAATCACGATGTGAAAGCGGTAGAGTATTTTATCAAATCGCGACTAACCGCTTTCCCTGATTTAAACGCGAAAGCAGAATTCGTGCATTTTGCCTGCACATCTGAGGATATCAACAACCTTGCTTACGCTTGTATGCTGAAGAGTTACAGAAACGAGCTGCTGCTGCCACGAATTGATTCGCTGATCAACACACTTAGTATGTTCGCACTGGAGAGCGCAGCCGAGCCTATGCTAAGTCGGACACACGGCCAAACTGCAAGCCCGACTACAGTGGGTAAAGAATTTGCCAACGTCGTTCATCGACTGAGAACCCATCGTGAGCAAATAAGCAATGCGTCTATTCTTGGCAAAATCAACGGCGCCGTTGGAAACTATAATGCTCACCTTGCGGCCTACCCGAACATTGATTGGCCGTCAGTGGGCGCAAGTTTTATTGAAGGGCTGGGATTGGAAGTGAACCCGTACACCACACAGATAGAACCACATGACTTTATCGCCGTGATGTTCGACGCGGTGGAACGTTTTAATGTCACGTTGATTGATTTAAGTCGAGACATCTGGGGCTACATTTCCTTAGGCTATTTAAAACAAAAAACCATTGCCGGTGAAATTGGCTCATCGACCATGCCGCACAAAGTCAACCCAATTGATTTTGAAAATGCAGAGGGCAACCTTGGCTTGGCCAACGCGGTGTTTTCACACTTGAGCAGAAAACTCCCGTTATCGCGCTGGCAGCGTGATCTCACCGATTCAACTGTGCTGCGCAACCTTGGCGTCGGCGCGGGTTACACTGAAATTGCCATAAAGTCGCTGCAAAAAGGCCTGAGTAAGCTCAGCGTAGACTCAACTGCGACACGCGCAGACTTAGACAACGCCTGGGAAGTGTTAGCAGAACCCATACAAACTGTGATGCGACGCTACGATGTACCCGATGCATATGAGCAACTCAAAGAACTGACTCGTGGCCAAGAAATAAACGAACAGATGATTCATGCGTTTATCGACAAACTGGAAATACCTGACGCCGAAAAGCAACGACTGAAAACCATGACACCGGCAAATTACATTGGTATTGCCGCCGAACTCGCAAAATCAATTTAATGATGTGGTCACGGCCGAATCGCAGAAAACAATTCATTGACCTCACTTCGGTTACGAGTGCAAAACTGCCATGAATGACATCAGCGCCCCCGACAACATAGTCTGGCCTGACGAACTGAGCGCGCAGTCGTTTCTGGATTTATACTGGCAAAAAAAACCACTGTTATTTCGACAGGCGTTTCCAGGCTTTCAATCGCCGATAACGCCGGATGAGCTGGCAGGCCTGTCGCTCGATGAGGAAACAACGCCTCGCCTTATTACACAAGACAGCAATGGCCACTTCGAGCTTGAGCACGGACCATTTGATGAAGATCGATTCGAATCGCTCACAGGAAACGATTGGTCACTACTGGTAACGGATGTAGAGAAACACTGCCCTGACCTTTTGGCGTACTTGCAACCCTTTCAATTTATACCGAATTGGCGCATTGATGACCTGATGATCAGCTATGCGCCCGAAGGCGCGTCGGTGGGCGCGCACGTCGATGAATACGATGTATTTTTACTGCAAGCCAGTGGCATACGGGAGTGGCAGATTGATTCTTCAACCAACCCTGACCTTAGTGTTGTGCCAGGTGCAACGTTAAAAGTGCTGGCCAATTTTAGCGCTAATGAAACACACCAACTACAACCGGGCGATATGCTCTACCTTCCTCCGGGTGTGCCCCATCACGGCATCGCAGCCAGTGACAATTGCACGACGTGGTCGATTGGCTTTCGTGCTCCAGCTTTATCAGATGTGATTGTCAATTTCGCCGAACTCATCGCTGAGAAAATGGGAACGAGCCGATATACCGATCCTATGCTGAGTGTGGCGTCGCCAGGTGCATTGGATCAACAGACGCTAGAAGCCTTCGCCAATTTATGGAAAAACGCAGTAGATTTAACCGATGCGGAACTGGCGGCGCTAACAGCGAAAACATTGACAACACCAGCGGTAGATATTGATCGTCCCGTTTATCAAACAGAACAAGTAAGCCTACACACTTGGAAGAAACACCCTTTTAGCCGCTTTACTTATTTAAACACTGCGGGTTTCGACACTGCAGGCATCGACGAGCAGCGAAGCCCAAGTGTTGCACATAGCACGCTCGACTCGCAGGCCAGCCACAATCTAGATGACAATTCGCACGATGTAGCGTTTTTTGCTGATGGGCAGCAGTTCATTTGTTCACGTGCCATGGCCATAGCATTATGCGCAAATGAATCGATTATTTCGGATGATTTAACTCATAAGGATAAGCAGGTGCTCAACGCGTTGGTGCTCAACGCCTCGGTTTGCCCTGACGATTAACAGTGGTAATTATTAACACTGACAGTGGCGTGCGGTGCAGCTTGCTTAGACACTGAGTAGGTTAGGTCAGCAACATTTCAACGTGAGCAATTCCATCTTCAACATACATCTCGCCCGCCACCTCAAAGCCTGCTTCTGCATAGAGTTGTGTTAAATGTTGTTGAGCTGAAATTCTGATTGCCGTTTGCCCGAAATGCTCTCGCGTTAATCTGGTTCCTTGCTCGATTAACAAACGACCTAAACCTTCACCGCGACACGTTGGGTTGACCACCACCCGTCCGATAGCCGGTTCGTCGTAGCACAAGCCTGGCGCGAGTATCCGCAGATAGGCTATCAGCAAACTGGATTGGTCTTGTCCTAAAAGATGCAGCGCCTGCAAATCTAATTCGTCAATATCTTCATACAGGCACGTTTGCTCAATCACAAACACTTGTTGGCGCAGCTTAAAGAGCTGATATACGCTTTGCACATCAAGCTCAGCAAGCTTGCAGCACCGCCATTCGATCATGGTTACTGATTCTCTTGCTGACGTTATGGCGCGAACAACACTGAGTCTGGTATCTCTTGTTTTGTAATCGTATCGCTGGACCAACTCACGGTTAACCCTTCCGTACCATTTGCCTGAAAATATTCTAGCGTAATGTCATGTAAGCCCGCGGCCAACTCAACAACACCGGATTTTTCTATTAGTGTATGCGCACCATCATTGTCGACAATGAGGTTTCCATTGATAAGCAATCGACTGCCATCGTTGGACTCGGAATAGAAAGTGTAGCTACCCGCTTGTTCAACAAACAGTTTTCCTGTGAAGTTCAAAGCATAAAACAGCACCCCGTTACTTGGCGGCAGTGAGAATGTTGCCGCTGTGCCCGTTCGTACAACCGTTAAAGAATTGAAGTCAGGAATAAACGGGAATCGTCCTTCATAGTAGTCATAACTCAAAGGCGACGCAGCGGGTGCGACTGGCGTTGGTTCTGGTTCAGGCGATGGTTCAGGTTCAGGCGTTGGCTCTGGCGTTGGCTCAGGTGTTGGTTCTGGCTCAGGTGTTGGTTCTGGCTCAGGCGTTGGTTCTGGCTCAGGCGTTGGTTCTGGCTCAGGCGTTGGTTCTGGCTCAGGCGTTGGCTCTGGCTCAGGTGTTGGTTCTGGCTCAGGTGTTGGTTCTGGCTCAGGTGTTGGCTCTGGTTCAGGCGTTGGCTCTGGCTCAGGTGTTGGCTCTGGTTCAGGCGTTGGCTCTGGCTCAGGTGTTGGCTCTGGCTCAGGTGTTGGTTCTGGTTCTGGTTCTGGTTCTGGTTCTGG
>CAKZUP010000032.1 GCA_937922945.1 uncultured Granulosicoccaceae bacterium | reverse complement strand
GAGATGCCAGAAGGTTTGTACTTTGCAGGCTTCAGTGCTGCCGATGCCAATCCGGATATGGGCGATTCGACCATCGTCGAAACCATCGGACTGGGTGGATTTGCAATGGGGGCGTCCCCAGCTGTTGCAGGCTTTGTTGGTGCTGGCGCTGCCTCTGATGCGGCTATCTACACGCAAGATATGGGTGAAATATGCTGTGCCAAGAATCCGGAATGGAGTATTCCGGCCATGGATTTTCTGGGTGTCCCAACCGGAATAGATATCCGCCGTGTAGTCGAGCTTGGTCTTGTACCAACGATTAATACCGGTATTGCCCATAAAGAGCCTGGTATCGGGCAGGTGGGTGCGGGTGTGGTCCGAGCCCCCATGGCGTGTTTCGTTAATGCATTGAAGGCCTTTGCTGAACATGAGGGTGTGGTATGAGCGGGATTTGTGAGTATCAGATCAAACAAAGACTCTATCTCGACTCTGTTGCGTTAATGCGCAGTTCAAAGGCGCTTGCCAACCTTGCTGGTGTCAGTGATGCGGCTATGATGATGGCCACACCATCCAATATCGAGATTATGCAAAACGCCGGATTGCTCGAAGCGAACAACATTCAGGCGACTCCTGCAGACCTTATCATTGCTGTTCGCGGCGACGATGCGACGAGCGTGACCGCTGCGATGACAGAAGCTGATCGCTTATTGAGTTCACCCACGGGTTCAGAGCAAGGCGATGTCTGGAAACCCAAGAGCATACGCAGTGCCAAACAAGTTCGACCGTCATTAAACCTTGCGTTAGTTTCCGTACCCGGCGCATTTGCTGTGAGTGAAGCCCGCAAGGCATTGCAACGTGGTCTTCATGTGATGATTTTCAGTGACAACGTACCGATTGAACAGGAGGCGCAATTAAAGCTTGAAGCGCGTGAACTGGGATTGCTCGTGATGGGCCCCGATTGCGGCACCGCTATTATAAATGGTGTGCCGTTGGCGTTTGCCAACAAAGTGCCTCGCGGTGATATTGCCATTGTCGGTGCATCTGGTACCGGAATACAGGAAATAGCCTGCCTAATGGCGCGGCAGGGTCAAGGCATTTCTCAGGGCATTGGCGTTGGGGGCCGGGATCTTCACGAACGTGTTGGCGGTGTTTCCACACTAATGGCAATGAGTGCGCTTGAAAACGATGTTGATACGCGTCACGTCGTGCTGGTGTCAAAGCCGCCGAGTGCAGCCGTCAGCGCCAAGGTGTTAGAAGCGGTGGCACAATCGGCTAAAACCTACACGCTGTGTTTTCTCGGTGGTGAGAAACCCACGCTACCCGATAATTGCGGTTGGGCAGAAACGCTCAGTGAAGCAGCAAGAATAGCAATGCGACAGGATGGATTGTTAGCGGCGCCCGTCTTGCCCGAATCCCTACCAAGACGAGCGGGACAAACAATACACGGATTGTTTTGCGGAGGCACGCTTTGTACCGAAGCGCTTATTCTGTTTAATCGTCACAAAATGCCGGTATCTTCCAATATCGTTATGCCGGGTATGCAGTACGAGGCGAATACACATCAAATTATTGATCTGGGTGCTGATGAATTTACTCAGGGTAAACCGCACCCAATGATCGAACCGAGCATTCGCGACGAGGCGATACAAAGAGCGTTGGCGGACGCTAACGTGGGTGTATTACTACTGGATGTTGTCATCGGGTTTGGCGCACATAGTGACCCTGCTGGGCAACTGGTGCAGTGCCTTGAACAAGCGGGCGGCGTGGATGCCAATACTCAAGTTATTGCATCTGTCACAGGAACCGATGATGATCCGCAACAACGTACCAGTCAGGTGAGCAAGCTTGTAAACGCCGGTGTTCTGGTCGCCGACAGCAATGAAGAAGCCACACTGCTTGCACTGCAGCTTATCGCTGCCGACTAGGTATCAATAAGGATGGCAGTTACAGCATTACGTAAAGAGAATCGAAGCAGTGAAGTTTATGCTGTAGCGGGCGTAGGCTCGATTTCAATTATCAATGCCGGGTTGGTCGTCTACTCGCTGTATGCCTCCCGAGCGGTTGGTCGTGTACTGTGTGTATTTAACCGAAGTGCGTATCTGCAATTCAACGATCGGTTGGTTTGCCTTGCCTTGCATGAATTGGGTGCAGGCCCACTCACAGCGCAGCTCCCGAAAACCTTAACCGCGCTGCCGGCATGTGTTTATCCTGATGCCAAAGTGCATTTCAATGCATCGGGATTAATGTTCGAAAACGGCCACGTGCTGAGCTTGCATAGTGCAAACCAACATGATGGGGTAATACGCAGCGTCACCCTGATGCCCGATTGGGCTGAAGCTATAAGCAACCTGCGAAATCAATTGCCACTACCGCACGATGGAATGGCCCGACTATTCAGCGAAAAAGCGATGGATCATTCGTTGCTGAACTACACAGCTCCTGCAGTACGTTCGCTGCTACAGCAAATTAGCGCTTTCATTGTGATGCCCTTGAAACAGAACGCCCATTTTCAGTTCGATACTGAACAGTTCATAAAGCTGCTAGGTGTTGGTCCTGGATTAACGCCGTCTGGCGATGATTTCATCATGGGGGTGTTCACATGCTTGAATCTTTTGCAGCATGACGCATGTGTTCGTCGGCTATGGTCTGCAATGCGTGACGATGCTTGCGGAAAAACAACGATGGTGTCGTGTGCGTTACTTGAGCTTGCTGCTAACGATGAGCACAGCGAGCGTATGCAGACACTCATTGCATTGTTAGTGCGCTATCCACAATCGAGTCAGCGTAGCGTAGCGCAAGCGCTAAACGGTATTGGCAATACGTCAGGCTGGGATTGGTTTGCAGGATTTAGTTTATGTCTGGAGGCGATAACGTGCATAGATAAATCAACCGCACCGAATAACGTGCCTTACCGTACAACGTGTTGTGTCTAACTGTGCGTTAAGCGTCTTAGATTTCGCTTTATGTGTTGTGTGGGTATGGTGATGCTAATTTTAATAAACTGTATTGGTGTTGAGTGGTGAATATGACAACAAGCCCGTCTCAGTTAAGGTTAAGTGCGTCGGCCGCTGCACGGATTATGCCGCGCATTGAAGAACTGGCTGCAATTTCGGAATCACCCAACGGATTAACCAGACGCTTTGCAAGTGTTGAGCATCGACGAGCCAATAATCTGGTGGCAAATTGGATGGCAGATGCCGGTATGTCTACCCGAGAAGATGCGATTGGAAATATTATTGGCCGCTATGAGGCACACAACGATGGCTCGGTTGGAAATACAGACTCCGAGGGCAACAATAAAGCCAAGGCAATTATGCTTGGCTCACATTTAGATACGGTTATAGATGCTGGCAGGTTCGATGGCATGTTGGGTATCGTCAGCGCGCTGGCTTGCGTGGAAACACTACACGAAAACAACGTAAGACTACCTTACGCCGTTGAAATTATAGGCTTTGCTGATGAGGAAGGTGTACGGTATCAGTCAACATTTCTAGGCAGTCGTGCGGTTTCTGGTGAATTTAACCCATCGGTTCTGGATAGAATAGATGCAGATGGCATCTCGTTTGTTGATGCTCTGAAAACATTTGGACAAGACGCTGCGCGCATACCCAAGGCCAAACGTATGCCGGAGGAGCTGCTTGCCTATATTGAGCTGCACATCGAGCAAGGCCCGGTATTGGAAGTGGAATCGCAAGCGGTGGGAATGGTTACCGGTATTGCAGGTGCAACGCGTCTTAACATTACGTTGGATGGCCTTGCCGGCCATGCAGGTACGGTACCCATGGGCTTGCGCCGTGATGCGTTAGCGGCGGCTGCACTTTGCATCTCTCTGGTGGAGCAACAGTGCACTGGTCACGCTGGTCTGGTCGGTACTGTCGGACGTATACAGGCTGAGCCCGGAGCCGGCAACGTTATTCCGGGAAGCGCACAGTTCAGTGTCGATGTTCGCGCCCAGGACGACACGCTTCGCTTGGCTAAGGTCGATGCGTTGTTGTCGGACATGACGGCACTCTGTGAACAAAGAAATATCGCCATAACAGTAGATCGCATGCACGATGCCAGTACGGTCAGTTGCAGCGATGTGCTGTTGGATACCATGAAGCAGGCGCTGCTTGCTGAGAATGTAAAGCCTATCTCAATGCCCAGTGGTGCAGGGCACGATGCGGCTGCAATGGCTGCAATTACACCCATTGGCATGTTGTTCGTGCGTTGTAAAGGCGGAGTGAGTCATCATCCGGACGAATCTGTCACCGAAGCAGATGCGATACTGGGGGCGAACGTACTTATGCGTACCGTTCAGAATATGTGTGGGCTTATAACTTAACACTGCTGCAGATCGAGTTAGATTGACAAACTACGATTTTGATTAACAAAGAGTTGACTACCGTGACTGATTATCCTGTGTTGTTTGAAGAACTAGACCCAGAGCCGCGACTATTAATGGGACCCGGGCCAGTGGATGTCTATCCAAGAGTATTGCGTGCAATGTCTACTCCATTACAAGGACAGTTCGACCCGCAATTCACGCAATATATGGATCAGGTGCAAGTGCTGTACAGGCAGGTTTTTAAAACCCGTAACCAGCAAACTTTACTGGTTAACGGTACTGCACGGGCTGGTATAGAAGCGTGTCTTACTTCAATTATCAGACCCGGCGACACGGTACTGACGCCTATCTTCGGACGTTTCGGCCATCTGCTTAAGGAAATAGCTAAACGCTCTTCTGCGAAAACAGTCAGCATCGATACCGAATGGGGGCAGATTTTCACCGCGGATGAATTAGAGGCAGCAATAAAGACGCATAAGCCTCAGGTGGTAGCAATTAGTCAGGGCGATACATCCGTAACAGTAAAACAGCCGTTAAAAGAACTTGGCGAAATCTGTAAAAAGTATAATTGCATTTTGTATGTCGATGCGACTGCCAGTCTTGGAGGGAATGCGTTACCCATCGATGAATGGAATATCGATATTGTCAGTGCGGGGTTGCAGAAATGTTTGTCAGGTCCTCCGGGTTCATCCCCTATTAGTTTTACAGACGAGGTGGCTGAACGAATTCTGCATCGCAAACACACTGAGGCGGGAATACGCGCACCGGGAATAGTGGATGCCGATGGCCCTATTATTCAATCGAACTATTTTGATCTGGCCATGCTTATGGATTACTGGGGGCCGGATAGATTAAATCATCACACGGAATCGGCGAGTATGTTGTATGCGTCGCGTGAGTGCGCGCGTATATTATTAGAAGAGGGCTTGGAAAATTGCCAGCATCGGCATCAGCTCACCAGTCGTGCCTTGCGATCAGGTTTGCAAGCCATGGACCTAGAGTTATTTGGTGACCCAAATCACCGAATGGATAATGTGACAGGCATCTATATTCCCAAGGAGTGCGGAAACGGCGCGCTGGTAAGATCTGACATGCTTAACGATTTCGGCATCGAAATAGGCACATCCTTCGGTCCACTTGATGGAAAAATCTGGCGAATTGGTACAATGGGCTACGTGTGCAGAAAGTCCAATGTGCTGCGCTGCTTAAGCGCATTGGAAATGGTGCTCAACCGTCGTGGCTTCAAAACCAAACAAGGTGCAGGAGTTGACGCTGCCTATTCGATTTACGAAGAAACCTGACTATGGTTAAACAGTGCGACCCTATCAAGCTACGAGTATGTAATTTTTTTGGTAAACCAATTGACCAAGCAATACTTCAGGCGCTGAAGTCGGCGCAGTTTGATATCGAAGAGCACAATATTGACCTGAAACACTATGACCACACAGAGCCTGTTACCTATGATTGTCTGCTTGTCGATTGGCGAGACAACAATGAAGAGGTTGCTCAATATTTCTGTGCACTGGCTGGCAGGGAGCCGGTTGTTGCGCTAATTAATTCTGAATACGAACTAAGCAATAGCGAATTGTTGGTCGGCTTTAACGATTTTGTCTGCGAGCAGGAGTTTAGCCTTGCGTCCTTCCGGTTGCGTTTAAATGTACTGCTCCGGCGTTACAAAGATCCAATAACCATCACATCCACGAATGCTCCCGAAGCACAATTGCTACAGTCGGTAGTTAATCATGCGAGCGACTGGCTATTTATTAAAGATCTTGACCATCGTTTTTTGGCTGTTAGTGAAGAGTATGCGAGCAGTCTTGAGCGATCTCTTGACAACGTTATTGGTAAAAACGATCTTGATGTTGGATTCAGTAAAGACGTTGTATTAGGCAGCGAGAAAGCCGATTGGCAAGGTTTTTGGCCACAAGACGATTACGCTGTTCAGCGCGGTGAGCCTACGGTTGAGACTAATCCGTATTGGCGTGTTTTTACTGGCGATACCCGACATCGACGAACCACACGAGTACCATTGAAAAATCATTGGGGCGAGGTGTATGCGCTTCTCATCTGTTCAGAAGATGTAACCGCTATAGTGAAAGCAGAGCAGGTACTCAAAGAACGTAGTGAGATGCTTGAAAAAGTAACTCAAGAGAAGCTCAAAGCAGACCATAGCCGCCTCATGGCCGAACTTGCGGTAACCGCGAAGAACAAATTCATTGCTACCGCCAGCCACGATTTGCGCCAGCCGCTGCATGCGCTTGGCTTGTACTTGGATGTTCTGGAGTCGAAACTATCTGACGATGATCAGCGAGCGCTAATTTCAAAGATTAAGAATTCAAGTAAGGCATTGTCTGTTCTGTTTAACAGTTTATTGGACCTTTCCAGACTCGATGCAGGTGTGGTAGAGGTCGAGCCTAGTCACTTTTCTGTATCAGCGTTATTGGAAGGATTACGCGAAGAGTTTCGGGAAGTGGCGGCCGACAAGTCGCTGGCAATTATGTTTGAACAAAGTGATGCCGCTGTCTTTACCGACCCGGTGCTGTTAGAACGCATTTTGCGTAACCTTATACAAAATGCAGTCACCTATACAAACGAAGGTTGTGTAAAGGTTAAATGCCATTTACAGGCGGATTATCTGGAAATTCGAATCGTTGATACAGGCCCCGGCATTCCTCAATACGAACAGAATGCAATTTTCTCCGAATACTATCAACTCGAGCATGAGGGGCGTCGACCAACAATCGGATTAGGTTTAGGCCTTGCGATCGTTCGCCGCTTGGTTGATCTACTTGAAATATCATTCGAGTTAGAATCTGAAAGTGGTAAAGGGTCAACGTTTTCAATTCAGTTGCCGTTAGGCGATGTTCGCCTCATTGAAAGCGTGCAAACCGTATCAAATGTGAGTGAGTTGTCGGGGCAAATTGTGTTGGTTATAGATGACGATAGCGATATTCTTGACGGAATGATCCACGTGCTTGAATCTCATGGCTGTGTGCCGGTATCTGCGTTGTCTGTCAGCGAGGCGATCGATACGCTGACTGGCAGAGATCTTGTACCAACCGCAATAGTCGCAGATTATCGGCTTGAGAACGGTCAAACCGGAGATGAAGCAATAGAACTAATTCGTGAAGAATTTAATGCTGACATTCCCGCCGTTATAGTAACCGGTGACACATCGGCAGACAGGCTAATTGAAGCAACAAACAGTGGCTTTCAATTGCTTCATAAACCGGTTCAACCAGCAGAACTCATCGGGGAGCTATCGAGTATTCTTGCTACCGCTTGAATAGAAACTGGCTTGTCGCGCTTATACTGCATTGACAAAGAAATGCATCAATAAGCCCCATCAATAAGCCCCATCAATTAAAGATGGGGCCGGTTGTGGTCCGCAAAACGTTATTCGATTAACTTAATTCCAGACGAATGTACGCGATGTGCTGCCATCGGCCTTAACCCGAGTATTATCATCGACGCTGAACTCATTGAAAACGGGTGGTTTTTCAGCATCTTGAAATAGCACAACTGCAACGACCGATTCTTTATCATTGGTAATTTCAATTGATTGCTTAAATACGCCTTGTTGCAGCTTGCCAGATATAGCGCACGAATTAAAATCGACATCGTACTCTGCGCCTACAGGTGTGTAATCGGTACAAACCGTGACGAACGCATCGTCATCTCTGGCAAACGCCAAATCAAAGTCCACATCAATTGTTTTCGCCGTATCGAACGCAAAGTCTCGATTAACCTGCAAGGAGTCAGTGTCGATCACGATTTCTGATGCTGCGCCTAAATCTGGCGATGCGGCATAGCCACTGTTATCAGTCATAACTGAACTGGACGAGCCCGAACCACCACACGCTACGATCAGGAATGTCACAGAAATAATACTAATTGGTTTTATCATGTTTGTGTTCCTACTCTTCGAACAGAAGAGGGTTGTTTGCGTTAGACGGCAAATACCAGTCACCATTTATTGCACCATTGGATTGAGTCCATTGCGCGAATAATGGATAGGCATGACTTATATCGTTGTATTCTTGTGGATGTGTCCATTTAGTCCCTATTTCCAATGCCCATGGCAGACCTTGATCGGTTTGAAAGTAATGGTTGTTGGCAGGGTTTGTCGTATCATCGCCAGCTTGGTCGAATAACGCGATATCGAATGCTTCTGTTGGCGCATAGTTTTTCAAATGTATTTCATAACCACGCCCTGGTGCTGTAACAAAATGCCCACCGTGCCAGGCGCCAGGAGTTGCGAACAAGAATGGATCAAATACCCCTTTCAAGTCCACATCAACCGGTTGCTTCATTGGTATCTGCACTGAAAAATTCATCTGAATATCGGAGCCGCAACCAGGTTCTGTTCGATAGTATTTGCAGAAATTTCCTGAAGCAACGTAATCCCATAGGTTATACGCCAGAATAAAAATGGCCTCGTCACGTCCTGTTTCCAGTGGTTGAAAGCTTGCTTCCGATCCATTGATCGAAAACTGAATATTCTCAGCATCAACCTGATCTCGCTTTACGCCGGGTAGACGAACCGCAAAGCCATTATGATATGCCGCGCCAACCGCTGATATTTCACCTTTCATCGCAACATTGGTAATACCGCTTGTTTTACGCCATACTTCGGTACGCATATGAACAACAAGATCGTTCATATCGTAGTCTCCTTCATGCGGCCAATTATCTTCAAATGCCACACTTGTCCAGCCATTGGTAGATGGATAAGTGCTTACAACGGCATCCGCTTCCTGAACGTTAACTCTGTAATCTTCCACTTCTCCATCGGGTGCACCACCAATAGCCTGTAACCCGGTTGTGCTTGAGTAACGAAAGCGCGCCCATGTTTCCCCATCTTTCACACCAGCTGGAATGTCTAAATAAACGAACTGATTTCCGGTTGTTAATGGAATATCCTGACCTACCTGTTCATTGCTATCGAACACACCGTCTTGGTTTAGGTCAATCCATGCGCTAAGGTACCCATCGCCTTGCGCTGTAACCTTAGCAATAGCCTTGCTCGATTCCACTATATTGGTGGCAAACTGAACGCCATCATCGTCTTCGTTGATGCCGTTCGTATCATCGGATAGGGGGTGCAGCGAAGCATCTGACTCACCATCGACATAGTTACCCAGATAGTAGTCGTTCTGTTCCGATAACCCATGACGCGCACCGTTGTTAGCGAGAGATGTACTGTAAGAGTCAGGCGCATCGCCGAAGTCGAGATTAGTGTTACTCAAATCAAGAACTGGGGCCAAGGCGCATCTCGAACCGTCGTTAATGCTGGAGGATGGGCCTTTGGCAAAGAACTCCGCCTCATATTGCCCTTCATCAATTTTTATTCTGAATACCGAGCCATCCGAATTTCGACCAATATACAAGTTGCCATCGGGGTCAAAATACGCTGCTCCAAATGTGCCTTTTTGATTAACGTTCGCTAAATTGCTTGCGTTTCCGGTGGAGAGATCAATCTCAAATAAGTTGCCTCCAGAATCAACTGCGTAAGCCATATTACTGAATGGGTGGATGGCCATATCAGCGATTTTCAGATTAAGCTGGGAGCCATCAATGATTTTTATCATTTTATGATAATCGTTGTGCGAAGGGTCAAGAGAGATCCCGTACAAACCGGTTGTACTTCCGCGTCTGTAGACGTAATAGGTGTTATCAACGATTGAGACGTCACCAACATAGAAATTACCGGGGTCGATATTTTCCACAGGCAAAGCTTCAACCACGAAGTCGCCATGAATACGTGCAGGTTTTCCATGTGCATACGACCAGCCGTACATAAAATTGTCGTTGCTGTTAAAACCAAGCCCGTTGACCGCTTTGTTTACACCCATATTGCTGGCAACGACTTGGTAATCACCCGTGACAAGGTTTACCGCGTAAGTGCTGGCAATAGCCCCTTGAGTTAAAAAGGCTTTTGTAGGGCATTCTTCAAAAGGACCTGCTGAAACGTTCGATGCCAGCAATAGAGCTGGCGCTACCAATAATAAGCGCATGTGTTCCCCTTGCTCACGAGCAAACGCAGTTACTCGTGCTAAGAGTGATCGGAAACTGGTAAAAACCAGATGAATATTCGAGTTCGGGGGAAGTAGCGGCTATGGATACACTGATATTTACAGCATGTAACCCTGTTTATAAGGTGTTTTAGAGTTTTCTATGCAGCCATCGTATTTTCAATAAATCGAAAAACATGGTAAGTGAATCACTTATCAGTGATAGAGTAGAGCCGGCACAGTGTTGCCACGTTACTGGTACCTCCGTCACGTTGTAACCCAGCTTGGTGGCGAGATAAATGTGCTCTACGTCGAAACAGAATCCGAATGTTTTCTGTCTTTTGGCAACTTCTCTGGCCACTGTGCGTCTGTAGGCCTTGAAGCCACATTGGCTGTCTGATACGTTCATTAGTCCCAGTGCCGAAGCTAGCTGATTAAAAACCATACTGGTGATGCTTCTGGACAGAGGTCGATCTGAAATGTTTGACGCAGCGAGATTTCGAGAGCCAATAACGACATCGTAGCCTTCAGTGATTTTTTGCAGGAGCTTTTCAATTTCTTCTATTGGCGTTGATGCATCTGCATCGGTAAACGCAATAATATCCCCTTTGGCGAGTAACAGGCCTTTCGCAACAGAGTAGCCTTTACCGACGTTTTTCACGTTGTGTACCATTGCACCAGAGGATTGTTCTTTTAGTTCTTCACCATAGTGGTTAACCACACGTATTATTTCAGTGGTCAGATCCTCACTGCCATCATCAATTACGATAATGTCAGAGGTATAGTCCTGTTGGCTTAAATAGTCTTTTATTGTATAGAGCGTACTCGCAATGCGTTCTTGTTCGTTATACACGGGGATGATGATCGTTACATGAAAATCAAGGGTACTCATTTTTCAGCACTGGAATCAGGCGTTCGCTGCGAGAACCATACACCAAACACAATCAAAGCAATGCCGATGGATTTTTGAGTGCTGAACGATTCTTGAATACCAGGCCAAACCGTGGATATAACGTAGACAACAACGTAGCCCAGGCTTAGCAGCGGATACGCCTTGCTAAGCTTATATTGCTTTAAGGCATATACCCAAACGCACATGGAAGCCACGTATAAAAATATGCCCAAAAATATGAAAAAGGCGTGTTTCGGGTAAGCATTTATGCTGTAGCTTAATGCTCCAAAGCTGGATGTAGAAACAGCAAAAAGACCTGCTTTCATAAAAATCTGTGCAAGCGCGCCACCTACAATCGCGCTAACGATATACACGCTCGGCATCATTAAATAATGCTACCGGATGCTAATACTGCCACGCCTGCGACAACACAGGCTACGCCTATCCAACGATGCGTTGGGACCGATTCGCCAAAAAAAAATTTAGCCAAAACAAGAACGACAATATAGTTCAGGCTCAGCATGGGATACGCTAAAGATACTTCAATGGAGTTCAGCACTTGTAGCCACGTAATCAATGCAACGCCAAGCAGAACTCCACTTAGAATAAAATTTAAATTACTCAATAGGGACGCTTGATGGGTACTCTCCGACAGTTCAATCGCTGCCTGTTTCTGCAGCAATTGAGCTACGGATGTGAGCAACACCGTAATCAGCAAATAAAAGAGTGGTAGATTGTTCATCGTCTTAAGTGTGCCTGTACTGTTCTTGATATCGGCGAATCGAATCCAAACTGCATTAACCACACAGCGTTACTGGTTTAGTGTGTCCAATTTCACAACAATTGGGGCCTTTATTCTTCGTTCATCGCACTTTTCGTTGTTTGGGGTTTGGCGTACAGACTAAGTCGTCCTGAGCGTTTTTGTCCCGAAAGCGTATTCACTACATAATGGTTATCTACCAATGCCACGTAGCCACGGTGAGCTAACATCTTTCTCAGTTTTTTGTTCAGTGTTTTGTGTAATTGATCATTTAAAAAAACATAGTCAAATTTGCGACCCCAAACTGCTTGTTTTACATCTCTGTGTTCGAAAATTCCGTCTAAATTGTTATCAATCCAATTGGTTTCCTTTATGCGTGTTTGATCGCCTTTATCAATTAATGCATACCGAAACAGATACGGATCTTCGCTGAGTATTGAGTCATTTTCTGTCATGTGGGTTGTGTATGCGGCTATGGAGCTCATGTCAGGGTAGCTGGAGCGCATTACCGATAGAATACTTGAATTGTAGTATCCGAAAAACACAAACGAGACAAGCAGTAAACATTCGGCGCTATATCCTTGTAAAGGGTGATTCAACAGATTCTGCATGAACCGGGCAATTATTGGGATAAGAAATAGGCTGGTATAAACAAGATGTTTATGTAGCGAGATGACGTTCGTTCCGACAACATGGTAAATACATAAAGGCGTTGAAGCTATTAGCAAGGAAACTATCAGGCCGATTGTATGGTTATTTTTTCGAGTCAAAAATTCGTAATTTCCATTAATCTGGTTTGCTGTTGCTCTATTTTTAAAAGCTCTATAGTTGATGATAATTAGTGCATAAACCAAGCTGGTTATTGCTAATAATATCAACGCTGCGTGCTGGTTGATGATTCGGTACGCTATATCAAACGTGTTTGCGTTTGGTTTGTGTGCACTAAGAATTTGTACGGTGTACAGAACCTTAAGCTGCTCGTAATGAATAAGTAGGTAGCTACCAAGCATAGTGGCTATGGCGCAGAATCCGAGTAGGGCTGACAATGGCGCCCTCCACAAAACCAGAATTGCAATAAAAGGCAGATACAATACAACGCTGTATTTAGTGAGTATCGCAATGCACAGTAAAATACTTGAAACTAACGTTAAAAGAACCTGATTGGATGTTCCACGGCACACCGTAACAATGGCCGGGAGTGAGAATAGAAAAGCGGTAAAGCTAATAATGTCATAGGTGGCAATCGTACTGATATAAATGTGCGATGCCTCCATGCCAAGCAGCAGGGTTGAAATCAGCGCTGTTTTTTTACAGTGCCATATTGAATAGGCAAATACATACATGCCCAAAAGGGATAAAATGCCAAAAAAAGCTGATACGAGCCTAGCGCCAGTTAGTCCTCCGAATGATACGTCTGCCCAGGCGAACAATAACCAGCTTAAGTCCCAACCAAAAACATAGGTGTGACTCGGCCAATTGTTACCAGAGAGTAGTGTTTTGCCAATAAACAGGTAGTCATATTCATCCATGTGACCCGCTGTGGTGCCTAACTGCATTCGATAATAGGCAGATATACCAAGCGCAACAGCCAACCCCAACGAAAGCACCACCGTGTTATTTTGAGCTTTCGTATCCATTAGTGGGCAAAAATGGTGGGCAAAATTGGTTGGCTGAAATAGTTGGCTAATATAGTTGGCTAAAAAATACTATTGACTATCACATCTCGAGTTTCTCCGGTTGCCCGTTAACTTTTATCCAGTTGTGGAATGATAACGACGCGTCGGTTCACTGCATGATCTTTTTCAGAATTCCCATTGGATAATGGTTTGGATTCGCCATAAGCAATAGTTCTTAACCGGCCATACGGAACGTCCTTCTGTAGCAAATAGTCCTTGATTGCCAAGGCTCTGGCTTCTGATAGAAGTTTGTTATAGGCCTCATCTGCACGTTTATCCGCGTGAGTTTCTATCAGGTAGTTATAGCGATCACAACGGGCAGCGGTATCAGCCAGTTGGTCGAGGATGGGCTTTACGGCCTCGCTAATAGCCGTTTTGTTGGTGTCAAAAACACTAAGATTCATTAACCAGGCTTGTGAGCAGCTTTCTGGTACTTCTGCAGCGTTGCTGACCAGCATAGGTCTCAGCTCACTTTCTGCTTTTTTGTAATCTTCAATAAATCGATCAATCGTTTCGAGCACGGCATTATAGGTCCATAAGCCTCTGTCATTGCAAGAGTCTGTGTCATCTCCTGAGCCCCAGGTAGCAAACCGGTACTGTCGGTTCGGGTCGCGCAAAATTGAGGAAGATTGTTGAAAGGACGCCCATATCGATGAACGGCAGCAATCGTGGCTTTCGTCGATTTTCGCGTGCTCCGCTACCGCATCTTCGCCAGCCAGTTTTGCCTTCAGTGCATCAATATCGTTTCCCTGATAAGCCGGGAAAAAAGTCAAGGATGGTTGTCCGGGTGTGGATTCAAGTTCTTCCTCTGAAAGCATGCGTAGACCGGCATCCGTGAGACGTTGGCGTATTTGCTCTACCAAATCACTTTTCATGTCAGTGAGTTCGTATTTTTCAGCTGAACCGATAACATACGTTGTATCAACTCTGACGCCCTCAAGGCCTGCCAGCGATGCATAGTTGTCGGTAAATTCTTCGCTACCAACTTCAAGACGGTCAGGGCTAGCGGGGGGGTAATATCGCTTCTCAGCCAATACACTGCCACTAAATAAAATGGCCACGAGGGCCAAACCGGATAAACTGTTTTTAAAATAACCGTAAAACATACCTTTTAGCCTTGGGTTCTACATTGACTCCTGTGATATGTATCGGTTCTTGCCACTCGTCTTTGAAACTGAAATGCTAAACTGAGACTCGAATAGTACGTTTTCCGGTTAATAAAGATTAATTAAAAAAAATTGCTTTTTTCATGTGCGCCAATAGAGAATTTGATTTCGATTTTTTATGTTACATGCCATTATGTAATGAGAGAGGCATCACATGAAGAACAGTACTAAATTCACTTAGGGACATGTAAAAGCGTTGCTTAACGCAATAAAAAATGCGGTAAACAAGGCTTAGCATCCTGTATCCAACAAACTGAATTTTCTTTCTAACAATCCGAAATAAATAACCCAAATGAGCAAAACCAAAGACCGCATCGATTTTCACGGCGCTGTACTACTGGTTGGCGTATCTGCTTTATTGGGTCTAAACCAGGTGTGTATTAAATTTGTTAATGTCGGAATGGGGCCGATTTTTCAGGCTGGTTTGCGCTCAGTTTGTGCTTTTTTTGTGGTGTGGTTATTTGCTTCTTTGATGAAACGTCAATTAAGCGTAACTGATGGGAGTCTTGTTGCAGGTATAGCCAGTGGCTTCCTGTTCGCCTTTGAGTTTATGCTGCTGTTCCAGGCGTTAGATTATATTAGCGTGTCCAGAGCATCCATATTGTTTTATACGATGCCATTTTGGCTGACTTTGGCAGCCCACTTTTTAATACCCAATGAGCAATTGACCCGCTTAAAATTAGCAGGGCTGGTATGTGCGCTTCTCGGTATTATTGTGATTCTGCGTTTCAGAACCAATGCCGACGGTGAGGCTGGGTCAACATGGTTAGGCGACCTATACTGTCTGGCTGCTGCCTGTGGCTGGGCTGGAATCGCAATACTGACTCGAACCACGCAATTGAAGCGTTCCACGCCAGAAATGCAGTTGCTCTACCAATTAGCCGTCTCTGCCCCCATTCTTCTAATCGCAGCACTGTGGGGCGGTGATATTTTCAGAGAGCCAACAACGCTGGTTTGGGCCGTATTCGCCTTTCAGGTTGTCGTTGTGGTTTCTATCGGTTTCCTGACATGGTTCTGGGTATTGTCAATTTACCCCGTAGCGAATATGGCAACCTATGCGTTTCTCGCACCGGTTTTTGGCGTCTTCTTTGGTTGGCTGATACTCGATGAATCTGTAACCTATAGTTTGGTTATTGCGTTAGTGTGTATTTCTGTCGGTATTGTTCTGGTTAATTTACCAGCAAGAAACACTCAAACGTCGAGTTAGTTCTTGCAGGTAGGCGGTAATGAACACCGACCGAACTCAATGCATAAGCTATGCATAAGCTATTGATAAAGACAAAAACGATATAGATGAAGGAGAATGCGCTGTGTCTGATAGTATAAATTTATCCCTTGACGAAGTCACCCAACTAGCCGCACAAGCATTGACCTCAAACGGTTTCTCAACCGAGCAAGCTAACGCTATTGCGTTAACAGTCACTGCCGCTGAGCGCGATGAATGTTACTCGCATGGCTTGTTTCGAATCCCGTTGTATCTTAAAGCGGGTAAAAATTCTGCCACCAATCTAAAGGCCGAGCCTAAAATAGGTCAGAGTAAATCTGCTGTTGTTCACATTGACGGTTGCGAAGGATTCTGCCCATTGGCTCTGCAAAAGGGCTTGCCGCTATTAGCTGATAAAGCAAGGCACCATGGTATTGCTGCGCTCGCTATACACAACGTTTACAACATAGCAGCGCTCTGGCCCGAGGTAGAGACATTAGCAGAGCAGGGGCTGGTTGCGTTTGCGTTTACTGCAGCCAATGCGTTTGTTGCACCGCATGGAGGTACTAAACCGTTGTTTGGCACTAACCCGATGGCTTTCGCCTGGCCAAGGAACGAGCAGCCACCGTTTGTATTCGATCAGGCATCCAGCGCCAGCGCTAGAGGGGAGATCCAACTGCATGGAATCGCAGGTAAACCCATACCCGATGGTTGGGCGATTGATAAAGAGGGTAACCCGACGAATAATCCTGATGATGCGTTAGCCGGAGCGCAACTGCCGTTTGGTGGCCATAAAGGTTCATCACTCGCGCTCATGATTGAGCTGCTTGCCGGCGCTTTAATCGGCGACCTGTTCAGCTATGAATCTACACAAAAAGACACAGCCAATTACGGCGCGCCATTTGGTGGTGAGTTTTTAATTGCTATTGATATTGCACACACCGTAACGCACGCTGATGCAAAGACGGCACAAAATAGAGCTGAAGAGCTGTTTAGCCGCGTTTTGGCCCAGGAGGGCACTCGACTGCCTTCATCTCGTCGTTACGATGCGCGTGCGCGGACGCTCAATAGTGGTGTTAAGGTTTCAAAGGAGCTTTACCAGCAGATAAAGGGCTATTGCTAAGCACGCGTCAGGTTTAGATTTACACATGTTGAAATGTAAATCTGTGTAACGCTCCAGGCGGTTTACGCTCAAGCGCATGATAAGGTATTCATTGGTGTCGTTATAACGTTTTGTGGGAGAACTAAATGCTTGACGTATCTAAACGTAGAACCATTCAATTGATGGGCGCTGTGCCATTGTTGTCGTTGCCGTTGGTGAGTATGGCAAGTGCCGCTGGTGATAAAGCGTTAAGAAGCGCAGCGCTGCTGCCAGCTGCTAAACCGAGAACAGGATTGCCAGTGCAGATACAGATTATCCATAGCTCGTCTGTACCAGACAACGATGTACTTATACGCAATAACGGCGATGATGACCTCACCATATCCAGATTCATGCCGGGACATATCTACTTTGATGGTCAAATAATGGATCTGAATGAAAGCACCGCTGGCAAAGCGCTACGGTTAAAATCAGGCGACAGTGTTGCGCTGAGTTTTCGTGTGTGGCCCGTGGTCAATGCAGGCCCAACTGAATACGTATGGGCTGATCAATCAGTGGAGCGGTTAAGTGATGAAACATCAATTATTACGCTTGGTGCGTTTATGGCTGATACCAACGCCGTGGTCTACGCTGATACCTCTACAGATTCGTCCAGCTCCTTAATCAGTTAAGTATTGTAACTGTGTACTTTTCAATGTGCGTTACATTGTCCGCTACAATGTCAGTAAAAAGCTGAGCAGAGCGATCAAAACTCTGCTTCAGCTTATTCAAGCAAGTT
Source organism: uncultured Granulosicoccaceae bacterium (assembly GCA_937922945.1). Classification (GTDB taxonomy): domain Bacteria; phylum Pseudomonadota; class Gammaproteobacteria; order Granulosicoccales; family Granulosicoccaceae; genus Granulosicoccus. Next base: position 103,950 of record CAKZUP010000032.1, on the reverse strand, counting down.
AAGCGTCCACCTGTTTTTTAAGTAGCAGCGTTTGGAGCGCACGACCAACCACGCCTTTTTCATCAAACAGCAGTGCGTCAGCAAGGCCTTGTCCATTGGGTTCCCAATAGCCAACGCTTTGTGAACCCAGCCATTCGCCTTCGGGATTTCTATGCAATACGATTGTAAGATCGGGATTAACAAAACTGACTTGTGACGGCTCTGCATTTCGTCCGAACGCGTTACCACAATCGGCAAGTGGGCAAATGCGCTGAAAGGCCGACGGCTCTTCATCGGCAAGCAGCGGTACAGTTTTCATCCACACGGTGGTCGGGCCGGGCGCACCATTTTCACCTTCTGGATATCGCATGTGTACGCCGGCTCCATTAAACGCATTTTTATCGTGCAATGTCTGAATGGGGAAAGGTCCTTCATGCGCTTGGGCAGCGTTGCCAAAAGTGCGGCTGTGCGATGGGTAGTCGGTTGCAGGCTGCTCGAGCATGTGTAAAGCATGCGCTGTAGCAATAATTTTTCCTGATTTCGCTATCAGGTTTGCTGTGGATGCAGCTGTGCTGCGCCCGTTCCGGCTTATTTTTGCGTCAATATGAAAGCCCTCGAAAGGGATGGGACGCAACAAATCGACATTGAGTCGAATGAGTCGTTTTTCGGGTAGCAGTTGCTCTACAGCGCGTGCCAACAAGCCTGTGGGTGGGCCGGCATGACACGCGTTTTCGTCCCATGGTCCCCTGGTATGTTCGGTTGGTTGGAACCATGGGTCATTATTGGGTGTGGTCTTGGGTGTAGTCTTCAATGTAAAAAACGCGTTTGGCATTGGGTATTTCTGATTTTGGTGTCTGCTATTGCTACACTATAACGATAAATTAACAGGTTTTGAAAACCTTCTTTTCACACCATCTGGGTATGCATGCGTAGCGTTGAAATTAATCGCCAGCCAGTTGAGCTTTATAAAATCATAAAATTCGAGGGGTTGGCAGCCAGTGGAGCTGAAGCGAAGCTGTTCATTGCTGATGGCATGGTTTCCGTTAACGGCGTTGTTGAAACGCGCAAGCGCCGTAAAATGTTAGCGGGTGACTCCATAAAAATATTTGATAATGAATTTACCTTGAAGTTGGTGTCGGTAGAGTGAGTAAAAAACAGATTATGACTCACAGCGACTTACTCGCCTCTTTATGGTTGTAAGCCAATTCGAATACAGTTCATTAAAGCACAATCGACGTACAATCGATTTACATGTCGACGTATCAGGAACCATTTTAAAAAATGAATGACGTTATAGAACTTCTTCAATCTCACCGATCAATCAGGAAGTTTTCCGATAAAGACATTGATCAGGAAACCATTAATGCCATCGTTGCTTCGGGTCAGGCTGCCGCCACATCCAGCAATGTACAAGCAACAACGGTAATACAAGTCAACAGCGCGAGCGACAGAGATCAGCTTGCTGCGTTTGCGGGCGGTCAGAAATACGTGTCAACCGCAGGTGCATTTCTGGTGTTTTGCGCAGACTTAAAACGCTCAGCACAAGCGTGTGATTCTCAAGGTGGAGAATTCACGCAAGGAATGACAGAACATTTTATTATTGCAACGGTCGATGTTGCCTTGTTTGCACAGAACTGTGCTATTGCTGCAGAATCATTAGGTTTAGGAATTTGCTACATTGGTGGATTACGCAATAAACCCGCAGAGGTCAGCGAACTCTTAAAATTGCCTGAGAACGTTTATCCTGTATTTGGTTTCTGTATTGGTTATCCTGAACAAGACCCTGAAATCAAGCCTCGCTTGCCGTTGTCATCGGTTCTGATGCAAGATGTTTACACTGAAAACGTTTTGCAGCCCGGAATTGACGCCTATGATGAACATATTCGAGCCTATTACCGTTCCAGAACCGGCGGCAAAAAGGACAGTTGCTGGAGTGAGGAAATGCGCGCACTTGTCGGCAAAGAGTCGCGCCCGCACATGCGTGAATTTTTAAATTCCAAAGGTTTCACTATGTTATAAGCTGGCCCAGTGAGAAGCAGGCTTATACATCGATATTCTAACGGGGCAGAGTGATGTCAACACCACTAAAAACACGCGATCATCAATCAACAGACGCATCGGAACAGCAGCTGCGTATTGATTTGGCTGCCGCTTTCCGCTTGGCGGTTCATTTCGACTGGCATGAGTCGATCGCAAATCATTTTAGTGCTGCGGTGTCTGCCGACGGTAAGCAATTTCTGTTGAATCCAAAGTGGATGCATTTTTCATTGGTTAAAGCCAGCGATTTACTGCTGCTCGATGCCGATGACGATTCTGTGATGCAAGGGCCTAACGCACCTGAGCCCACTGCCTGGTGCATTCATGGCGCAGTGCATGCAAGACTGCCACACGCGAAAGTGTTGCTGCACTGCCATCCTCCATACGCGACAGCGTTATCAACACTGAAAGACCCGACCATTAAACCGATCGACCAAAATACGGCTCGGTTTTTTAACCGAATCGCGGTCGATCTCGAGTTTGGTGGTTTGGCTGATGACGACCAGGAAGGCATCCGAATAGCAAATGCTTTTGGAGAATCATCGATTTTAATGATGGGAAATCATGGCGTGAGCTGCGCAGCAGAAACGGTGGCAGAAGCATTTGAACATTTATACTACGTTGAAAGAGCGGCAAAGACGATGATGCTCGCTTATGCCGCCGGACAGCCACTGTCGATATTGAGTGATGAACTTGCGGAGAAAACCGCACTCGGCTGGGAGTTGTACAGCGACTCTGCGTTTGCTCATTTTGAACAGCTTAAACAAATTTTGGATAAATCTGATCCGAGCTATCGTGACTAACGACGATCAATCTAACGGTGTTAAAGCCTGCTGAATGTAAGGCTGCTGCGTTAAAGATTGCTATCGTTTGTCATGAAGCTTCAGGTTTCATGCTCTCTCGCGGTAAAACCACGTTATTCTCAGTTCTGATTGTTGCGTCAATGTCGTCGCTTATGTGCGATGGGTAATGCGTGCTGAGAATGTCATCAACGCGTTTTCGTGCCGTTACCATCAGTTGTGGCTTCCCGCGTTCTGCCCACTCTTTAGGGCTTGTGCGGTCAGCAACTTCCGGGTAAATGTATTCTTTTTGCATTAGGCCAAACGTTTGTTCGTGACCTAAGTAGTGGCTGGGGCCATCGATACACACATCACGCATTGCTTGGAGAGACAGGGTTTCATCGTTTACTTCAATACCACGCACAGTACGATTAATCGCTCCGAGCATATCGTTGTCAATAACATAGCTTTCGTAACAACAGCCCAGTAGAGAAGCGTGCATTCCGGCAGACTCATAAACAAGGTTTGCACCAGAATGTGCTGCAAGTGTATTCGTGTAGGCTTTTTCGAAACCCGATTGGGCATCCGGAAATTTTGCGTCTGCCATGCCAGCGGCTATTCCCGTTGGAAGTTCGTAGTATCGACCCATTTGACCACAGCCCGCCATAAGCACGGCCTGCTCACCGCTACCACCACTCATGGCCCCTGTTCGTAAATCGGACACAAACGGCCAAGTACCAAATATGGCAGGGTGCTTGGGGACCATCAGATTAACCCAGACCAGGCCTGCCAGAACCTCTGCCACCTCTTGTACGATTGCACCGGCAAGCGCTGCAGGGCTGGTTGCTCCAGCTTGACCGGCCGCCAAGAGCAGAACAGGCATACCGGCGTGTACTGCCGCTTCAAGACAAAAGCAGGAGTCTTCCGCAAATCGCATGGGCGGTACAACGAAGCAGTTCGACATGCTGACAAATGGTCGAGCGCGCCATTGTTTTTCACCACCGGCTATGTGATGGAGCATGGCCAGACTGCGCTTGAAGTTCTCGGGCTCAACCCAGCTGGTTCCGACGTGCTTGGTGGTGCCGGATACTGATGCGTAACAGGTGTTGAAATCCATGTCTAACGGGTCGGATACGTCACGCGGTACCAATGGACGCTGGAAATAGTGAATGTTATCCATTTTGTCCACAAGCCGGGCAATGTTATATAAGTCGGCTAGCGTTGATTCACGATACTCATTTGTATCGTATTCCGCGATATGCACGGCAGCCCCTGCGGTGCCAAAGTAGACTTTTTTTTCGCTGATTTCTATATCGTGTTTAGGATCCTGTCCATAGAGCACGATATTTTTGGCGCAGTTGGCGATGGTGTCTTCTACCAACGAGCGAGGAAAAAATAATCGATCATTTTTGTAATGACCACCTGCTGCCGTAACAGCCTCTATACAAGAAGGGATCGCCTGAGAGAGACCGATTGTTTCCAGTGCTTCCATCACGGCATTGTTGATTTTATCCATATCAACGCTGCTAAGAGGGTTGTAGTTTCCACCCTGCATTCCGGGGCGAACCGCGCGGTCTTCATCGGCAAGTGGTGCTGAGCGCAAGGCTCGCTTCGCGGCACGGGCACCGCGCCGAGACTGGCCTTTGGAGAGCTCTGTCATGCGTTATCCTCAGAATTTAGGCAATGACCAATTCAACATTTTGACACGACTGTTGGGAACTGTTGGCACGTATCTAGCCGGAAAACGACTTGTTTGGGATGCTTCGCGACTCGCGTAGCGGTGGACTGGCAACACACGCTTGCATGACGTGTGGTCAATTTGGATGCCTCCACTGTGCTGTTGCTAAATTGCAGCTCTGGCAAAAAATCCTTTTCATGATATCGCTGTTAATTCTCAGGGTGAGCAATAGGCTAGGGTAGTTTAAACAACACAGGGATAAGTCCTGATTCGTGAGCCATGCGAATACCGGTTAAAGCAATAAAAGCCAGCACAAAGCAACCGCTGTCGAACAGTGAGCGTTCCAGGCGTTTAACATCTGCTGCTACTTGAGTTTCTGTAGAGTACAGCTTGAATGATGGAATGAATCGTGGCGTATTGTCGCAATAGTCCTGATACGCCTCCCCGAACAAGCTGTGTAAATTGGCTTCTTCCTTTGCAACTACAAATGGATAGATGCCAACATAAAAAACAAGTAGCAGAGCCGCAATAGTGATCGAATGAGTCATTAAAACCAGGCCTAAGGCACCAATGAAACTAAACACATAGAGTGGGTTTCTCACCATCGAGTATGGGCCTGCAGAAACAACAGAGTTATTTTTCTGCCCACCGATATACATGATGCACCACACTCTACCCAGACAGGCAACGAGTAATAAAAACAGAGCGATGCTGTCAAGGGCCCACGTTGTCACAGGCGATAAAACCCATCGGCTGGCTGTAAAAATCATGAGTAGAAGGATGAGCGCAACAACCGCTTTTGACAGCGGTAATCGGTACTTTTCTAGTGCCGTGGACAGCGCGGATGCCTGCTCTGTTGCCATAGGAGATTCTGTTTTAGCCACTAAAATAGGTTTCCTGATTTTTGCCGAACTTTTTGTCTTTCTATTACCACGAATAATAGTCGAAATTGAGTACCATATGCGTGTGTTAGGCTAAAATAAGCGTGTTCCAGGGCACGATTGCTCGGGCAGTGGTAACTTGCATGATTGGTTGTTACACCCATTTAAGCGCTAAAGTTAGCTGAACAATCTCTCTGTGGTTTTTACTCTTCTGGTTTTCTTCTTGGCCAGGTGTTCTGTTCGTCTTTGCGGTAAGTATGCTGTTCGCCTTTGCTGTACGCCTTTGCTATACGGGTGCTGTGCAATTTTGAACCAGAGTCTGTCGCTGGTTCGAGTGGGATAATGATTCTAGTGAGTGATCGATTCAGACTATTTCTGGCAACTGTACCAACAGATTGCCGAGTCAACTGCACGGGGTGAGCAGCGTAACCTCAAAAACAGAGAATGCCACGCCGACGGTTGGGTTAAGCCTGATGTTGATTGCGTTTCTGTGTTTTGCCATTATGGATACATCGGCCAAATGGCTGGTAATGGCTGCAATACCATCATTGCAGGTAGCATTTTTACGCTATTTTGTGCATTTACTATGGGTGTTGATACTGTATTTGCCGCGCAACGGTTTCTCAATAACTCAATCTAAAATCCCCAAGTTGCAGATTTTGCGTGCAGTGTTGTTGTTCAGCGGCACAGCGTTCAATTTCACAGCACTGAAGTACCTGCCGCTCACAACGACTGTCGCAATATTTTTTGCAGCGCCTATGGTGGTCTGTTTGCTGAGCATCCCCATTTTAAAAGAGCGAGTAGGGCTCAAGCGTTTTGCCGCTATTTTTGTTGGATTTATTGGTGTTTTAATTATTGTTGAGCCGTGGGGTGAAACATTTGATTACCACATCTTTTTAGCCGTAGGCGCGTTACTTGGTGCGTCAGGGTATTTTGTGATGAGCCGGGTGGTCGCCGGCATCGATAGCAATGCCGTGACTCAATTTTATTGTGCCGGCATACCTACATTGATATTGGCGCCGATTGTTCTGAGTATTTGGGAATGGCCTGATAGCAGTTTGAATTGGGGGCTACTGATACTCATTGGCTCGTTGGGCATGTTAGGCCATTCCGTTTTGACACTGGCACATCGCTATGCGGAAGCTTCGGTGCTGGCGCCCACGGTTTATTCTCAAATCATTTACATCACGTTATTTAGTTGGATTATTTTCAACGATGTTCCTACCGTCTCTACTGCTATTGGCATTGGAATCATTATCGCCAGCGGCGTGTATATCTGGTGGCGTGAGCGTGAGCTTCAAATTCAACGGGATTTAGCGTTGGATGCCGCAGTACACATCGTTCGGTAAACTCCAAGTGGTGGCTTAATCGTATCGGATGTAACTTGCTAGCGGCGAATGAATCGAATCAGAAAAACGCCGATTATCGCCATTGAAGAAACAGCGCTGGCGACATACGTCATGGCCGCCGCCAACAACATCGACTTGGCGCCATCATAATCTTTATCGTCCACCAATTTCAGACGCTGTAGCTCGACCAATGCCCGTTTGCTTGCATCGAATTCTATTGGTAGTGTTAACACCGGCATTAACACACCAAAAGCGATGAGCGCCAGGCCCGCATTCATTAACGTTGAGCTGCCCAATACTCCACCACCAATCGACAACAATAAGCCGAATTGGTTACCCAGCGCAGCCAATGGCATCAATGCAGCTTTTAACTTCAGCATCGGGTAGTTTTCTTTGTCCTGCAATGCATGGCCGCATTCATGTGCAGCTACCGCAATAGATGCAACAGATGCATCATTGTTTATGGACTCAGACAAGCGCATTAAATCTTGACTTGGAATGTAGTGATCGGTGAGCTGCCCTTTGGATACCTCCAATTGAACGTGTTGCAAGCCATTGGTATCCAGTATGTGTCTTGCCACTTGATGCCCGTTCGCTGCTACTGCATTAGGGACACGGCTCCATTTGTTATAGGTACGGGTCATCCATACTTTGACCAACCAGGATGCTGCAAACGTGAGAACAACAACGATTAAGAACATAATAGTGCGCTAGCCGTTTTAATTAGGTTGCTGCATTGCGAGTTAATGAGAGTCGAGCACTTTCCAAGTGTTCCTTCATTGCCGCTGCCGCTTGTTCCGGATCGCGGGCGCGTATAGCGTTAAGAACGTCTCTGTGTTGCCTGTTGTAGTTCGCGATGGTTTCTTCGTTCAGAACCACTCGACGCATGTTTGACCATTCTTTCTGACTTCTCACCGAATTTATCTGAGATACGATCCAGATCAGCAGGGAATTAGCCGTGGTTTCTGCAAGCAGGCTATGAAAAGCGGTATCGGCTGACGCGAATGTCGGGACATCGTTAACGCTATTCTCCATTGTTTCCAGTAGTCGCTCTAACTCGTCCAGTTCGTTTTGTCGCGCGTGCAGTACTGCCAAACGGCAAATGTGCGGTTCTAATGCAAAGCGTGCATCGATTAATTCCAGTGGTCGGGCGTTCATAATGACGTTGCCCGTGTCTTCGCTTGGATCGAACGTGACATAGGTGCCACTGCCGGCGCGGATTTCAACCAGTGACTCTTCTGCCAGTTTGTTTAGCGCATCTCGGACGGTTCCGCGAGCAACATTATAGCTTTCTGCCAACACGCGCTCGGGCGGGAGGCGCTCTTTTGCACTTAATTCGCCGGTTTTGATATCACGCCTGATTAAACTGGCAATTTCCGCCGAGCCAATGCGTGTTTTTTTGGTCTCAGTCACTAAAGTCTGTCCTGTGTGTTCAATGCCAATACTAATCCAATTGGGCGGCAAATGCACTAAAAAATCAATATTGGCTCAAAAAAGGTTGCTTGTCGGTACGGTTCCGATTAATCTGCGACGTAGAACACGAAGCCGTTTACAGGCTGATTATCAGCTGTATGGTGCGTTGAAATAACCAACGAATTTCGCCGTAAACCCCTGCCAAAAACAGTGAGGCGAGCCGACGGACTATCAGACGGACAACCAGAGTAACAACCACAAGAGGAGATATTCATAGTGAGCAAAACCGATATCGAAGCGTTTGTTGAAGCGCCTGATAGAGACAAGATGGTTAAAGAGGTGCGCAAGCAAATTGATGCACTTGGCGTTGAGTACCTTTACTTGCAGTTTGTCTCTATCACCGGCCGAATCTGCGGAAAAGGGATACCTGCTGATCACTGGGAGTCCATTGCTGAAAAGGGTTTTCAACTCGTTTACGGCGCGACCATCAATTTGTTCACAAACCGACACGGCGACTACATGGGCTACGGGCCCGAAGCAGCTGAGCTTGTTGGCATTCCTGAGGTTGAGACGTTTTGTCAGATACCGTGGGACAAGCGCGTTGCCAGAGTGTGGTGCACATTGTTCAGAAACCGTGAAGAAAGGGAAGATGCAGGTTCATTCCTGACGTCTGACTGTCGCGGTAATTTACAACGGCTGCACACCGATTTTGAAAACAAGCACGGCCTGCATTTACGCTCCGGATTAGAGCCAGAAATGATGTGGCTGAAAAAAGATGAAAACGGCAAGCCAAATGGGGGTTTTTCCGAACCGTATTGCTATCACATCGATCAATTTGAAAGCCTGCGCCCGGTTTACATGAAAGTATTGAAGTACGCACGTGCTATGGGGCTGGATATGATCCAGGGCGATCATGAAGATGCGCCTGGTCAGCTTGAATTGAATTACACCTACGACTTATGCACCCGGACAGCAGACCGACTCACCACTTACCGACAAATTTGCGCACAAGTGGCGCGTGAAGAAGGCCTTATCGCCTGCTTTATGACGAAGCCGTTTATGGGCGTGTCGGCCAGTGGTTGTCATCACAATATAAGCTTGTGGAAAGGCGGTGAAGACAAGGTAAACCCGTTGAGATTAGAAACCATGCCAGCCTCTGAAGACGTTTTCACCTATCGCTCAGGCGGTGAAAATACCTTTATGCCAGATGGCAGCGATCCGCAAATGCCAGGAATCATAGGACAACACGCCATTGGCGGGATGGTAAAACATCTGGATGCATTAACAGTTATCGGTTGTTCGACAGTGAATTCCTACCGTCGTTTGTGGGATACCGGTTTTTGGGCACCGGTTTTCAAAGACTGGGGTTTTCAGAATCGTACAACCGGTTTGCGAATTTCAGCACCTGGCCGGTTTGAATTCCGCTCGGTTGATTCCATGGTTAATCCTTATCTTATGGCTGCCGGACTCATACAAGCGATGGACGATGGGTTGTCTAACAAGATTCCCTGCGGTGAGCCCGAAGAGCGCAATATATACGCAGCAATAGAGGAAGGTAAGCAGGTTGAAAAACTGCCTATGTCTCTAGGTGATGCACTGGTGGCTCTATCGAAAGATGAGGTTATCCAAAGTGCGATGCCGGGTGAAATGTATCGTTTATTCCACGAGTACAAGACAGATGAGTGGGAGCGTTTCATGCACACCACAACCGACTGGGATGCTGATACGTATATGGATTACTTGCCATAAAAAACATAAGCCATTCCAGCACCTCGCTGGCTGGAATGGCTTAATGAAACTAATGCTGTATAGCTGAACCAATACAGAAATAATTTTTAAACCTATTAATACTGGGGAGCACACTTTATGTGCGGTATAGCCGGACTTATACACAAAGGAAAAAGCTCGAACGTGGGGTCTGAAATGACAGCCATGTTGCAAGCTTTAAAGCATAGGGGGCCTGATTCGACTGGTTTTGCCGTTTATGGTGAACCAACCGAAGGTGACTACATCATGCGGGTGAAGTGTGCCGAGCGCGAAGACATGGAAAGCGGTCGCGGTTTTACTGAGGTACTTCACAAGCGAATCGCTGACGTTGAAGCTCTGCTTGCAGAACACAAGGCGGTAGTCAAAGCAAAAGAACAAGCAACCGCGTATGCGCTGCGTTATCTTATTTCTCACGATGGCGATACGGAAGATATGGCCAGGCATATTGAGGAACTCGAAGGCGTTGAGATTCTATCGCTTGGTAATGGACTGGAACTTATAAAAGATTTGGGCGATGCAGCCGTTGTCTCAGACACCTACGGGCTGGGCGATTTTCAGGGGACACACGGTATAGGCCACACACGAATGGCAACAGAATCAGACGTCGATATCCGTTCCGCTCATCCTTATTGGGCTTTTCCCTATAACGATGTCTCGGTAGTGCACAACGGTCAGATCACAAACTATTGGATCAAGCGACGTCAGATGGAGCAAAAAGGTCATCGCTTTATGTCCAACTGTGATTCAGAGTTACTTGCTGTTTATACCGCAGACAATCTAGCGAATGGTGTGTCGTTGGAGGAAAGCCTGAAACGCTCAATAGACGAAATTGATGGTGTGTTCACGTACCTGGTTGCCACAAAAGATCAACTCGGTATGGCAAAAGACACTATGGCTGCGAAACCATTAGTGTTGTACGAGAGTGATGATCTTATCGCAATGGCATCTGAGGAAGTTGCTATACGCGCTATTTTACCTGAAGAGATAGACACCACCGATCCCTACGACGAGGAGGTTCGAGTATGGCAGGCGTAACTGATTCTGAGCTACAGGCAATGACACAAGAACAGCGTGTTGAGGCTCTGGGCTTAACCACAGAACAACTGTTTGGTCGCTCGCTTCTTATCGAGTTTAATCCCGATGAGGAAGAACGTTATACCTACCCGTGGGCGCCGGATGTTTTTTATAACAAACGAGTTGAAATTGACACTGATGGTCTTACCACGACCGAATTAAATAACAAGATGCGCGCAGCGATGGAAGAAGGTAACGGCACGATCGTTATCAAGAACCCTCGCGGAATGCACTCAGTGGGTGTTGGCATCCTCAACCGGCTTACGCTGGAAGTAGAAGGGTCACTCGGCTATTTCGCAGTGGGTCTCATTGATGGTCCGAATGTCAGAATTAAAGGGCGTGTTGGCTGGTCGTGTGGTGAGAACATGATGTCGGGCACCGTGGTCATTGAGAAGAATGCAGGCTCCACGTTCGGTGCTGCAATTCGTGGTGGCGATCTTGTTTGCCGTGGCTCGGTTGGCTCCCGAACAGGTATCGATATGAAGGGCGGCACCATTATTGTTGGCGGTGACACTGGCGCATTGTCAGGTTTCATGATGCAACGTGGACGCATGATAGTTTGCGGTAATGCTGGTAAGAATCTGGGTGACTCCATGTACGATGGTACGATTTTTATCGGCGGCGATATCAAATCCTTGGGCGTGGATGCGGTCCATGCTGAACTGACCGATCTCGACAAAGCCTGGTTAACCAGAAAACTACAACAATACGAATTAATGCCTGATAAAGGCGTTGATCATTTCCACAAGATTGTTGCTGGTAAGCAGTTGTGGAACTACGACAATCTTGAGCCTAATGAGAAAAAGCTCATTCTGTAACGGGTGGAGACAATACAATGGATGAAGTAAAAAAGAAAAATCTGACCAGAGACGTTAACCGGTTAGGCGAGTCGTTTGTATTCCCACCTCGCGTAATCGACGACATTCACATTAAATCCGAGCTGGGCCGTTATCGCATGCGCGGCTTCTCGTTGTTTAAGAAGATTCCGCATTGGGATGACTTAACCTTTCTACCTGGCACCTTAACGCGATTTGTTATTGAAGGATATCGGGAAAAGTGTGATACCAAAACGATAATCGGGCCCAGATGTAAAAAGCCCATTGAGCTTGATATTCCGGTGTATATCACCGGCATGAGTTTTGGCGCACTCTCGTTCGAGGCAAAAACAGCCTTAGCACGCGGTGCAACTATGGCTGGAAGTGCAACCTGTTCGGGTGAGGGCGGTATGATTCCAGACGAAAGGCGCTACTCGTCTAAATGGTTTTATCAATGCATTCAATCTCGCTATGGATTCAACCCACATCATTTAATGCTTGCCGATGGTTGTGAATTTTTCATTGGTCAGGGCTGTAAAGTTGGATTGGGTGGGCACCTGATGGGTCAAAAAGTAACTGATCAGGTTGCAGAAATGCGATCACTGCCGGCGGGCATCGACCAACGCTCACCTGCGCGTCATCCTGATTGGTTGGGGCCTGATGATCTTGCCTTGAAAATACAGGAAATTCGAGAAGCAACTGATTGGCAGATTCCTATTCAGTTAAAACTGGGTGCAGCTCGCGTATATGACGATGTTCGTATGGCCGTTAAGTGCGACCCGGATTCCATTTACATTGATGGAATGGAAGGTGGTACCGGAGCGGGGCCACACCTGGCGACAGAAGAAACGGGTGTTCCCGGTATGGCGGCTATTCGACAGGCGCGTAAAGCCATTGATGATCTTGGCAAGCGTGGTGAAATTACGCTTATTTACGCTGGTGGAATTCGCAATGGTGCAGATGTCGCGAAGGCAATTGCACTCGGTGCTGATGCTATCGCTATCGGCCACTCTGCAATGATGGCACTGAACTGCAACAAAGATATTCCAGAGGCAGACTTTGAAGAAGAAATGGGTGTTGAGCCCGGTTACTGTTATCACTGTCATACGGGTCGATGTCCTGTTGGAGTTGCTACGCAAGATCCAAAGCTGCGTGCAAGGCTTAACCCGGACGAAGCTGCAGAACGTGTCTATAACTTTCTTCACACATTAACTATCGAAGCCCAGTTGTTTGCACGAGCCTGCGGTAAAACCAACCTTCATTCGCTTGAACCTGAAGATTTGGCAGCACTGACAATGGAAGCCTCAGCTATTGCTGGTGTGCCATTGGCGGGTACTGAGTACACAGTCGGCATTGACGACTACCACCACTTATAAGGTAAGGAGAAGAACAATGGCGGGCACTCAATACCGAGGGTCGGAAATCAAAGATGTCGACCAGTTTGTCAAAGATAAATCGGGGCTGGACTCTGAACGTGAAAAGGAAATTGGTCAACACATAGGTTATCGCTACGACGTTAATCTTGTGCCAGACTACGACCGTATCACCGACTTTCTCAAAGGTTATATGGAAGTCATGGGGTGGGACGATCTGAACTGGTTGGAAGATGTTCACATGGGATACGAAGACGGTAAAGCCGCTGTTTTCGATCGCAATATCAATGGTTGGGTTAGAGTGCCCGATACCATTGAATTACCGGACAATCAGCAAGATCGTGACATGATTGCACGAGAGTTACTAATCAAGTTTCAAATGTCCGACAGGCATCCATTGGTAACACTGAGAAAGGCTTACTGTAAATTCTAACGTGCAAGTTAGGGTGCAAATTAGAGTGCAAATTTTAAAATGAGCAGAAAGGTCAACATAGCGTGTTTGCAAACCTGCGCGCATGCCAGTGCCGATGATGCGCTGGCTCACGCGATTGAACTTGCTAAACGTGCCGTGGAAGAAGGCGCAGAGTTATTGCTACTGCCGGAGTATTCCGGTGGATTGAAAACAGAAGGTCGCTTGTTTTCACCGCCGGTTTACACTGAACAGGCGCACCCGGTTTTATCCGGGCTGCAAGCGTTCGCGAAAGAACACAACGTGTGGGTGGTGCTCGGTTCTGTCGCCATTGAAAACCCGGCTGGCAATAAATTCTATAACCGTTGTTTTGTCATTGATAATCTGGGCGAAATTAAAGCGCGTTACGACAAAATTCATTTGTTCGATATCGCGTTGTCAGAAAAACAGTCTTATTGTGAAAGTGAAAAAGTGCAGGCTGGCGACAAGGCGGTTGTAGTAGATACGCCATTCGGGAAGCTCGGTTTGTCTATCTGCTACGATTTACGTTTTCCGAGTTTATACCGAGACTTATCACAGGCGGGTGCAGACATTTTATTGGTGCCAGCGGCGTTTACCAAGAAAACCGGGCAAGCGCATTGGCACGCGCTGAACCGGGCACGGGCGATTGAAAACGGGGCATTCGTTATCGCGCCCTGTGCGACCGGAAAAGTCTCTGGAGGTGGTGAGAGCTACGGCCATTCACTCGTTATCGACCCATGGGGTGCAGTGCTGGCAGATGGTGGAGAGGGAACTGGTATTGTCTGCGCATCCTTCAACGTCGACGATGCACAAGCAACACGTGCAAAAATTCCCAGTCTGAAACATGGCAAGCCGTATACGCTTGCGGTTGTCGAAAACAAGTTCGATAACAAGCGCGAACCTGGTGAGGAAGTGGCGTGAGCACATTTACCGGTACGTCGTCGGCAATCGAGATGATGGTCAAAGGGCCAGGCAATCATGCGCTGATGGAGCAATTTCTGGGTTGGCAATGCCGCGTTAGGCAAATAGCCATGCGCGACCATCAAGGTCGGCCCGATGATGCGGTAACACCTGCGGTGACGCTGCCCGGAAATACAGAACCATTCGGTAACATCATTACTGTGTTTTCCAAATGGGGCGCTTATTCAAAGACCCCTGAATTAAAACACATGGTTAAGCAAACTCACGACCCGGCACAACGGCGAGAAAAAGCGTTGACGTATTTTTCGTCGACCTATTTTCAAAAGGCAAGAGAGTTTACAGACACGTTAAGCGCCACATTCCAACCTGAATCTGTCGGTGCACGTCGTCTTATCGATGCAGGAAGCTGTTCATTATTATTTGAAGCGTACTCGCAGCAATACCGGTTGCAATGCAAAGTGGTTGAGTTGTCGAAGACGCACCCGTTGTATCAGTCTACGTGGTGGCACAACTTACTGTTCAACCCTGAATTGCATCCAGATACTATTATTCTCGGTTTCACTCCCGATTGGGACAAATCTGAAAACCGGTCGCTGGTGCCATGAGCGTCAGAGCTGTGTTTGAAACACCTTATGAACGTCAAGGTGTTATAGAACCGGGTTTACCGGTACTCGAACACGGTGTAGAACGTCATCCCGTACCAGGAGGTGGTACGCGTGCGCTAAGCATTAGTGCCGGAGATGAAATCAGTGTGTTGGACCCTCAGGGTTTGCAGACTGGTGAATTGATTTTTTTCACGCCAGATGGTGCATCGGATGTATCGGTACTTGGCGCATCCAATGCATCATCTCCTGCTGGTACTGTAACGGCATTAAGCGCTGATGAACCGTCGGCGAAAAAAGTGCGAACGGCGCTTAAAATGTCAGGGTTTGATCTTGCCAAGGCCGAAGCGATAACGGTGTTTGGCGAAGGCTCGAAAGCTGGTGCTATGCACACAGTGCATGCCAGTGCAGATGGATTATTGTTGGTTTGCGCGGTCGGGCAGTCTATGTTGCCAGAAGCGCAAAATGCACCAACCGAGCTTGTGCTGTACATAAAACGCGTTAACCCGAACGAGGCAAAGGCTGCTCTGGTTGCCCCCGATCCACTGGCAGATACCCTTGTTGATAAAAACATTGCACCTGGCTCAGCCCATGTCTACGAAGTTCGCGCCGGTGATTACATTCAAGTGCTCGACGTACAAGGTCGCGAGTGTTCAGACTTTCAGGCGTTTTCCGCAAGAGCGCTGGATAAAGGCATTGAACGCGATATCGACCCGACAACCACTCGAACACTTATGGGTTCTCTGTATCCTGCGCCGGGCATCTATTCTAAATATTTTAGTGTTGATCAGGAACCGTTGGTTCAAATTGTTCAGGATACATGCGGTCGTCACGATACGTTTGGTTTAGCCTGTACTGCTCGATACTACGACGATCTAGGGTATCCGGGACACATTAATTGTTCTGACAACATGAACCGGGAACTAGCCAAATTCAACGTGCGGCCCAGAGCCGGTTGGCCAGCGATTAATTTCTTTTTTAATACGTTGCTTGATGACACAAACGCTATCGGCTTTGACGCGCCTTGGTCGCGGCCCGGCGATTATGTCATGCTCAAAGCCCTGACCGATCTGGTTTGCGTATCCTCTGCTTGCCCGTGCGATATAGACCCGGCCAATGGTTGGAATCCAACCGACATTCAGGTTCGTGTCTATGCAGAGAAAGAACAATTTAAAACATCTATCGGGTGGCGCAAGTCGCCGGAGGCAGACGTGGAAGAAACAAAACAAACCGGTTTTCATCAAAGCTTTTCAAAACACACTCAAGATTTTATCGAGTACAACGGTTACTGGTTAGCCAATCAATTTGATAATCAAGGTGCTATTGCCGAATACTGGGCTTGTCGCGAAAAAGCCGCCATCATGGATTTAAGTCCATTGCGTAAATATGAAGTTACAGGGCCTGATGCAGAACAGTTAATGCAGGCTTGCGTTACCCGCGATATGAAAAAACTGGCGGTAGGACAAGTCGTTTATACCGCTATGTGTTACGAGCATGGCGGCATGGTTGACGATGGTACTGTATATCGACTTGGCGATACAAATTTTCGTTGGATTGGTGGTAACGACGACAGTGGCTTATGGCTTCGAGAGCAGGCAGAGAAACGAGGGCTGAATGCATGGGTGCGATGCTCAACCGACCAGTTGTGTAATGTGGCATTGCAAGGCCCGCTTTCGCGCAGCATTCTTGAACACGTTATCTGGACATCTCCTACCCAGACCAGTATCACAGATTTAGGTTGGTTTCGATTTTCTGTAGGACGCCTGAACGATTTTCATGGCGCGCCTGTGGTCGTGAGCCGCACTGGTTACACCGGTGAGTTAGGCTACGAAGTATATTGTCACCCTAAAGATGCCACGGCTGTGTTCGATACGCTGTGGGCGGCAGGCGAACCGGTTGGAATGGTACCACTCGGTCTCAGCGCGTTGGATATGTTGCGGATAGAGTCAGGGCTTATCTTTGCAGGCTACGAGTTTGACGACACCACTAACCCGTATGAGGCTGGAATCGGTTTTACTGTGCCGTTGAAATCCAAACCCGACGACTTTATCGGTCGCGATGCATTAGTACAAAGAAAAGAACATCCACAGCGCCAACTGGTTGGTCTCGACATTTTAGGAGGTGTCGTGCCAAGCTCGGGCGATTGTATACGGGTTGGTAAAGCACAAGTCGGCCAAGTGACCTCTGCTGTTAAATCACCCATTCTCGGCAAAGTGATCGCGTTGGCGAGAGTTGACACCACGCATGCACAAATCGGCACAGAACTGGAAGTGGGTCAGCTCGATGGTCAACAGAAAAGACTCAAAGCCAGCGTTTCTGCATTCCCCCATTTTGATCCGACCAAGTCGCGAGTAAAGGGCGACTATGCATGAGTTTGTTTGCTGCCGATGCAGCTGTTCCGGGTACACCGTATTGGTGGGAAGAGAGTAGTGTAGAGCCAGAATTTTCCAGTAACCTGCCTGATAAAGCCGAGCTGCTTATTGTAGGTGCTGGATACACGGGACTTTCTGCCGCTATAGCTGCGTGCGATGCTGGTGCGAAAGTGGTTGTGGTTGATGCCTCCTTACCCGGCATAGGTGCATCGACGCGCAATGGCGGCATGTTTGGAGCACACCCTCGTCTCAGTTATACAGAGCTATCGAAAAAATTCAGTAAGCAGACTGCGCAAGGCATTTTTAATGAAGCCCAGGATGCATTCGAATTTACCTCTAACCTCATTCACTCAGAGCGCATTAACTGCCACTTCGAGCAATGTGGTCGCATTCAGTTAGCATGGACCAAGGCGCATCTGGCTGCACAGAGAAAACAGGTTCAACAGTTAAAGTTGGTGAGTAACATGAACCTTGAACTGGTTGAACAGCATGAGCTGGCAAAGGAAATAAACAGCCCGTGTTATTTCGGCGGAATTCGCTTTCCCGATCACGCATCACTTCAGCCACGCCTGTTCCACGATGGATTGCTGGAAGCTGCGCTGGCAAGAGGCATTCCCATAATTGCAAATTGCCCGATTGAGCAAATTACCCAACACCACAATCGATATATCGCTACGTCGCGGACTGGTGATCGGTTGCAGGCTGAACGCGTGGTTATGGCGACCAATGGCTATACACAGGGGAAATTTAAATGGTTTGCACGACGTGTATTTCCATTGCCAAGTTACCTTATTGCCACAGAACCTTTATCCAACAATTTGCTGAGCTCACTAGCGCCTGGTAAACGCATGATGGTTGAAACGCGAGCGCGGCACTCGTATTTTCGGCTATCGCCGGATGGTACGCGAATAATTTACGGTGGCCGGGCATCCATGACACCAATAAGCACTGAACGTGCTGCTATGCGTTTGCGGCAAAGCCTTACCGAGGTTTGGCCCGAGTTGAAAAACGTGAAGCTGACGCATTGCTGGTCTGGTTTCACTGGTTATTCATTCAATCATATGCCACATGTAGGAAGCCATAATGGCCTGCATTTTTCGATGGGGTATTCTGGCTCTGGTGTTGCAATTGCTCCCTATCTGGGCGCTAAGGCTGCCTACATGGCGCTAGAGGATGAACGAGGAACGACGGCTTATCAACAATCAAACTTTCGTACACGATGGTTTCATCGCACACAACGACCTCATTTTTTGATTGCTGCGAACAGCTGGTATCAATACATTGTCGACCGGCTGGATAACGCAGTTGCCGCTCGCGATCGTGAGTAGCGTATGACGATAAGTCGGGTGTGGTTCAGCTACGTTGAACGCTAGGTCTATCGGTAGCGCACGTTTACTACACCGAGTGCATTTGCATAACGCATGCTGCACTATATATGGTTCGAAACTGGTTCAGTAGAAGCATCATCTTTCGACTTACCCATTCTTCCTATGCCCACAGGGCTAAACTATTGGTAACAATTCAACAGTGCTGTTATTCTCTCAGGGCAACAGTGAAGTTAAACAGAGTAGACATGTAGAAAAACATAACTGGGAGGAAAGATGGAAGAACAGATTGCAGAGCTTGCAAGTCAAATTGCGGCTCTAGAAGCTGCAAATGCGGTGGGCAATACCGTTTTCGCGGAAACGTACTATTACTTAACTATTCCGCTGATGATCCTGATTCACGTCGGTTTTTTAGCCTACGAAATGGGTGCAACCCGTCAGAAGAACGTACTCACCTCAGGGGTTAAAAACATTTTGGCGTTTGCCTTTTTGGTTCCCACTTTTTATTACTTTGGCTGGTTTGTTTATTGGGCGTTTCCAACCGGTATCGATTTCTCAGCGGGTGCGATGGGTATCAGTGGTTGGGACTACGCGATGGACGTTGCCAACCCGGCCGGTGCTGTTATGGGGCCAAACCTTGCTGACAACGCTACGGGCGTATTCTGGGGGGCATTCACTTTATTCGCCGCTACCACCGCATCCATCATGAGTGGTGCCGTGATTGAACGCATACGTTTGTTTGGCTTTTGTATTCTCGCCATTGTATTAGGTAGCTTTGCCTGGGTAGTTGGAGCTGCATGGGGATGGCACGCCGATGGTTGGTTAGTAACAAAGTTTGGTTATCATGACTTTGGTGCAGCAGGTGTTGTGCATACCGTCGCAGGATTCTTCGCGCTTGGTGTGTTGATCAATCTGGGTCCGCGTCTGGGTAAGTACAACAGTGATGGCTCAGCGAACAACCTGGCTGGCCATAACATGCCACTCACCATGATAGGTCTTATGACCATTATCGTCGGTTTCTGGGGGTTTCTCATGGCTTGCCTGATTTTTCCGGGCGAAGCCTGGTCATGGTCGGCAACAGAATTCACCACGATTTATGGTACACCCATGACGCTGTCTGCCTTAACGTTCAATATCCTGATGGGTTTTGCTGGTGGAATAATTGGCGCATGGTTTATCACACGCGATCCGTTCTGGATGATGTCTGGTGCACTGGGCGGGATTATTTCATGCGCAGCTGGTCTCGATGTGTATTGGCCTCCAATGGCCTTTGTTATCGCTATGATCGGTGGTTGCATTATGCCGTATGCTGCAAGAGTCATTGAAAAAATGGGTATAGATGATGCGGTTGGTGCAGTAACCGTCCACGGTGTATTAGGTGTTTGGGGTGTACTTGCGGTGGGCATTTTTGCTGCTGGTTATCCGGCCACACAAGGCGAGGGCGTTGCGCTTACCAACTTTACCGGTCAGCTTATTGGTGCAGGTGTCATGGTTTCATTGGGATTCTTCCCTGGCTACATTCTGTCTTTGTTGTTACGCATGTTTGGTTTGTTACGCGTGGGCAGAACGGCAGAGCTTGTTGGTCTTGATAGAACCAAGGTTCCAGCCTCGGCATACCCTGAGGGTATTGCACCATCACCCGCTTACGATGCGCATTAAGCGCTGCACATAGGAGATAATATAATGGGAGCACCATTCGATACAGGTACCTGGGATGGGGTTGTTGATACTTACTACAACGCCGTGGGTACGGAAGCCATTTGGCTCTACGCCTCTATTGCACTGTGTGTTATCGCGCTTATTGGCGGTGCGCTGCATGAGGGCAGGGCGTACAGGGCGGCTGAGAAGAAACATCAAGATGTATAGCAATGCGTGTTGTTTCCAGCGTTAAGCGTTTAATAGCTGGAATCGCATGTTAGAACCGAAACGCCGGCATGTTGCCGGCGTTTTTTCTTTCGATAAACCTTCCTTAATTTACGATCAGAGTTAGCACTGGATAGTTAACCGCGAAAAATTATTGCGTCCAGATATATTCGGTTTTATCGGCTTCCTTCTTATTCACGCCAAACCCTGTTTTCTCGTAAAACTCGTGTACATGATTGGCGTTAATAACGCTTAGTTTTATCGGCAAGTTCATTTCAATAGCGTCGTTTTGCAATTGCTCAACGCACCAGCGACCAATACCTTGCATTTGATGCGTTGGAACCACCAGTAACATTTTTAGCTCAAGGTGTGTTTCATCTTGTTCGGCTATGAGCGCAGCAACGGGTTCACCCCCTTGACTGACAATATTAAATTTATCGATTGGCAGGTTTTTCTCAAACGAAGATTTTTGAAAAGATTCGTTCCAGCCCCATTGCTTGTCAACGGCCTCCTGTAGTTCAGACTTGTATAAATGCCAAACCCATTCCGCATCGCTAGGGGTGGCCGCTTTGGTCGTTAGTGCTTTCATTGGTATGGTTAGTTTTTCATATAGGTATCGAATGAATCATCCAGTGCATCTACCCACTTTGTGTGATGCACCGGTGCTACGGTTCCGGTAATGGCTGATGTATAACTGTTGTCTCTGAATCCCATGATGTTTTCTTTTTTATGTTTCTTCCATTGAAAAAAAGCTTCATTAGCTGCATCCACATTAAAGCTAGGGTAGTCGGTTTCGGCGATAAGCTCTTTTACATAATCACCCTGATATCGAATGCAACCATAATCATCTTCAATGGCGTCTTCGTTGGCAACTCGTTGCGTTACATCGTTTAGCATGGTTTGCTTATCTGGCGTGGGAATTTTCCCCAGAATAGTGTCGCGTACATACCAGGCTTGAGCATCGAACATATTAAACGTATACCACTGGTCTTGCATGCCAAGATAAAATAGCTTTGGATTGTGTACCCATGTGACGCCTTTGTATAAGTCCGCAGTAGCCAGTCGATTGGCGGTGCGCAAAGTTAACGCTTCCTCCATAAACGGGAAATGGTGCTGGTAGCCAGTGCACAGAATAATAGCGTCTATTTCAGTGGTGCTGCCATCTTTAAAGTTCGCCGTGTTGCCCGAAACGCTGGTGAGTAGTGGCACTTCTTTCCAGTTGTCTGGCCAGTTGTAACCCATTGGCGCTGTTCTATGACTCACTGTGATCGATTTACAGCCATATTTCCAGCATTGTGAACCGATATCTTCAGCCGAATAGCTCGTTCCTATAATGAGTACGTTCTTGTCCTTGAATTCAACCGCATCGCGAAAATCGTGCGCATGCAGAACGCGGCCGTTGAAATTCTCGAACCCTTCGAATTGCGGTACGTTGGGAGTTGAGAAGTGGCCATTGGCTACCACCACATGATCGAATTGTTCGGTGGTTACTTTGTCATTAATCAGGTCATGCGATGTGAGATTGAATTTGCCTGATGTATCATCATAATTGACGTTGCGAACCGGTGTTCGAAAACGAATCCAATCTCTGACGTTGGCTTTCTCAACTCGTCCTTTTATATAATCCCATAACACAGCGCGCGGGGGATAAGACGCGATTTGTTTACCAAAGTGTTCTTCAAAGCTGTAGTCGGCAAATTCCAATCCTTCTTTCGGACCATTCGACCATAAGTAGCGATACATACTCGCATGCACTGGTTCCCCGAATTCATCAAGCCCGGTACGCCAGTTATATAACCAAAGGCCACCCCAATTTTCCTGCTTTTCAAAACACACGACCTCGGGTATATCAACGCCGTTTTCCGCAGCTGATTGAAAAGCTCGAAGCTGAGCCAAGCCGCACGGTCCGGCACCGATCACTGCAACTCTCTTTTTATTACCCACGGCGTTCTCCTTTCAAAGCATGTTGATGGTTAACGTAAGATCATAAACACCAGTCAAGAATGGGTGCAAGCATTCTTTGTAGTATTTGGTATTGTTGGTACCTAATTGGTTTGTTTTTCGGTGGCAAAAGGGGCTAACATGTCGTTATGACTATAAGTGAAAATCAGCACGAGCCCATTCAGATAGAGCTGACAGTGTCGGCTTGGCAAACTGCGAAGGAACAACTCGCAAGCTTAAGCAAGTTGAGTGAGCAAGAAGTAGCGGATGCAGCCAGTAAAGGTGCGCTCTGGCGTAAGCGGCACGGTATGCACAAGCTGCGACGCTTTCGTAATATCGACGCCGGCGTCGATCCGGGCGATCAGCTTTTTCTCAATTACGATGCCAGTGTATTGGCACAATCGCCAATGACACCCAGCCTGATATCCGACCAGCTCAATTACAGCATCTGGAACAAACCGGCAGGTATGCTGAGCCAGGGAAGTAAATGGAGCGACCACTGCACCATTACTGAAACCGTGCGGCAAATACACGCCAAGCCTGCCTATCTGGTTCACAGGCTGGACAAGGCAGCGTCTGGTTTGATTGTTGTTGCTCACACGAAAAATGCGTTAAAGAAATTAGCCGATTTATTCGCGGCTAGAGAGGTAGAAAAACATTACACGGTGCAAGTACATGGGCGTTGTGGTTTTGAGCTTCCGTATCGGATTGACTCGACCATAGAAGACAAAGTTGCCATCACGGATATTTTGCAAAGTAGCTACGATGAGAACACGCAGATAAGTCGGTTACTGGTAAAAATTGAAACTGGTAGGAAACATCAAATTCGTCATCATCTCAGCGCGGTAGCATTGCCAGTTGTTGGTGATAGATTGTTTGATAAACAAAGAGAGCACAGCACGGACCTTCAACTGGTTGCGAGTAGGTTGGCGTTTGTTTGTCCGTTTACCAGTGCAAAGCGGGTTTTCGAGCTGTAGTGACCTAATGCTGTTGCAGTCTGAACTTGTACTAATTGTCGGTTGGTAACAACCAACCCGTGGCGAACGAATGCTCGCCACGGGTCCCACTGTAGTGGTGTTAATACAAAGCTGGCTTGTTAGCCGAACTGGTTCATGGTGTTGTCTTCACCAGAAGCTTTGAGTGCTTGCCCGCCTGAAAAGTATTCTTTGTGATCATCACCGATATTTGAACCTGCCATGTCCTGATGCTTGACGCACGCAAGACCCGATCTAATCTCTTGTCGTTGAACATCACGAACATAGGCCAGCATACCTTGTTCACCGAAATAGTCCTTGGATAGCGTGTCGGTTGACAGAGCCGCTGTGTGGTAGGTAGGCAGGGTAATAAGGTGATGAAAAACACCCGCACCTTTTGCTGCATCACGCTGAAACGCCTGTATGCGCTTATCCGCTTCCGTCGAAAGGTCTGAGTCGTCATAGCTGGCATCCATCAGGTTTGCGCGATCGTACGCAGTAACATCTTTTCCGTCATCCGTCCACGCATCAAATACTTGTTGACGGAAATTCAATGTCCAGTTAAACGATGGGCTGTTGTTATATACCAGCTTGGCGTCAGGAACGATCGATTTTATTCGATCAACCATACTGGCAATCTGACCAACATGTGGCTTTTCAGTTTCAATCCACAGTAAGTCAGCTCCATTCTGCAGAGCCGTTACACAATCCAAAACCACACGATCAGCTCCTGTATCTGGTTTGAATTGGAATAAGCCATTGGGTAATCGGGCAGCTTTTATTGTTCTATCACCTTGGCGAATGGCAATATCTCCTGGCGCGATATCATCAATTGACGTAATTTCTTCACCATCAATAAATGAAATGTATTGATCGGCTAAGTCGCCAGGCTGGCTGGATACCGGAATTTTTTGCGTTAGTCCTGCTCCAAGGGAGTCGGTACGCGCAACTATAACGCCATCTTCAACACCCATTTCAAGGAAAGCGTAACGCAACGCGTTAATCTTGGCCTGGAAATCTTCGTGTGGAACCGTGACCTTACCGTCTTGATGGCCGCATTGCTTTACATCTGAAACCTGATTTTCTATTTGCAGGCAGCACGCTCCCGCTTCAATCATTTTCTTCGCTAACAAATAAGTGGCTTCTTCGTTACCAAAGCCTGCATCAATATCAGCAATAATAGGCACCACGTGTGTCTGGAAGTTATCTATTTTATCAAGGACGGCCTTTTCTTTTACTTCGTTGCCTTCTGCCCGAGCGTCATCAAGGTCTGTGAACAAGTGGCGCAACTCACGCGCATCGGCTTGTTTAAGAAACGTATACAGCTCTTCAATCAGATCGGGTACAGAGGTCTTCTCATGAATGGATTGATCGGGCAAGGGTCCAAACTGTGAACGCAGGGCAGCGATCATCCAGCCAGACAAATACAGGTAACGGCGCTTGGTCTCGCCATTAAAATGCTTCTTGATGGAAATCATTTTTTGTTGAGCTATAAAGCCATGCCACACGCCAAGGGATTGTGTGTATTTTTCTGAATCGGCGTCATATGCCGCCATATCTTCACGCATGATCGCAGCGTTGTACTTCGCGATATCCAAGCCGGTTTTAAAACGGTTCTGCAAGCTCATCCGTGCCGCGTGTTCAGCATTGATCGCACCCCATTTGGAGCCACCGGCGTCGATAATTTCTTGTTGCTGCTTTACTAACTCTTTGTAATGAATCATATTTTAAGTGCCGTAAGGAAATGTCGTTGATTATCAGATGTGGGTTAGTTCACGTTTAGTGTGTTGCCACTGAGATCACGTGCTGTCTGATTAGCGCATCGGGCGCTGAAACTCACAGCGTGTTTTACCAGTTGGCGGCCATTCTAAAACCATCTATACTAAAATTGCACAATTAAAATTTCACATTGTTAATTTTACAAAATGAAGCAGTCAAATCTGATTAGGAACGCGCATTTTCTCGGAACGAAAATACGGAATCTGCGCAAGCGCAACAATCTGACGATGGAAGATTTGTCGGCGCGGTGTATGAAAATCGATGTCAGTGGCTCGCCATCGGTTTCCTATCTGTCGATGATAGAGCGTGGCAAACGATACCCGAGTGAGCAAATGCTCGCGGTCATCGCCCAGGTGTTTGAAAAAGACATTCAATGGTTTATTAGCGATGCGCCTGAAGGCGATGAACTTGTACCGGATAAAGGCCGGCGTGGCGGTATTCGTGGCATCGCGCTAGAGCCAAGTTTTCTATTTTCAAAGGAAATACTCGGTATTGCCATACCTGAAATGCTGTCCCAGACGGGTGTTTCCGGAAGACAATTTGCGCAGCTATTAATTCGTGCGCATCAGGAAAACAACCAGAATCATTTTCCAGAACTTGAACGAGCTGCGGAAGAAGTCGGGAAGAAACAAATGCCCATCAGTCTGGATGAGTTACTGATCATCTGCCGCCAACTTGGCTTGTCAATAGAACAGTTTGACACGTTGCCAGATGAGGAGGTGCAACGTTTAGGTGTACGCGGTGGCACGTTTGTTCGATCGTACTTTCGTGCACCAGACACGATCATGGTTAATCGGGCGTTGGAGAAACAACCCGCCAGACTGAAGTACGATTTAGCCGTGCACATCGGCCATAAAGTCCTGCATAACGCCGATGGCATTAAAAGCCCGATGATTGCCGACCGGCGAAGCTTATCCTCTGCCAGAGATGGGGCGCTTGATTTGAATCAATCCAGTGCACTGGATGCGCAGGATATTATTCATGCCTGGCGAGATTTTGAGTGTAGTTTTTTTGCCGGAGCGTTGTTGTGTCCGAAAGTACCTTTTCGACGTTTACTGGAACAACATGCACACGAAATTACCGTTGGTGAACAGATCGACGTGTCCAGATCGGTTGCGATGCGAAGAATGACGGCCGTTTCCAACTATCCCCACTGGCATTATTTTGATGCATACGCAGCGGGTAAACTCAACGCGGTTTATCGTGGCAATGGCATTCCTCTACCATGGGGCAATATGCGACAAGTAGCCGACCCTTGTAACCATTGGGCGGTATTTAGAATGTTATCGAGCGATGTCAGCAGTTCATCAGCTCAAATATCCATAATGAACGATGGCAACGAAACACGCATTTACTGCTGTGAGTCTGTCAACGTAACCGATGTTGCCGGGAACGCCGAGGTGTTATGCGCCGGGATTGATATTAATCCTGCCTTGCATGCCCAAGGCAAGGATGCCTCTGAGATTGCTATGGAATTAATGCGGGTTTGCGTAAAGCAGGGTGGAAACTCACCCATTCCACCAACGATTAAGCGAGACTTGGCAAGCGTAGCCAGAATTCTGAATATTGCGTGGTTGCACCGAGGAATCGAGAAAGAAGCGCGTGTTATCTGCCCCAGACGAGGTGCGTGCCCGAGACAGCCATGCTGTGCGGCAAGTTAGTTTTGTCTGTGTGTTCGATCGCCTGGGTGTGAACTGGTTCCAGCTCAATTCACGCATTGCGGATTATGTCTTTCAGCGCTTGCGAAAGTGCTACATGCATCACTTTGTCGATCTGTTTTTTTCGTCTGCGTTGGCCGCTACACCCTTCATAAGGAAAAAGACTGAAACGAGCATTAACGCTCGCACATTGTATAAACATCAGATGCCGCGGCATGACTCTGCACTTAAGAAATAATGGAATTCAAAGTAACGTCTCGCTTGTGGGTGAGCTGGCGTCCAGTTCGGCCTACGATGAGGTTTTTCTTAATTGCACCTCTGGCTATTGCATTTTCGATGAAGACAAAAACCTGCAAGCATTTTCTTCTGATTTTCCAGATTTATATCCCTCGCTCCGAGACCATATTTATGTAGGTATGTCGTATGCCGATTACATGCGCATTTTTTTCGAGCAGCAAGGTGTGCAAAATATGGGGCCTGCTGCTACAGCCGACGAATGGCTGGAAGTGGCATTGAGTATTTTCGAACAGAAAAATGCTCAACATATTCATCACCTGCACGATGGTCGATGGATGCAAGTCGATATGAGCAAAACAACAACCGGACATTGGTTGTTTCTTGCAATGGATATAACTGATGGCCGTCTTAGTCAACTGGCATTGGAAGAGAGCCATCAACGTTATCGTTCTTTCGCACATCTAGCCATGGACTGGTTTTGGGAGCTTGATGAGCATCTTTGTTATGTCTATCACTCCGGTCATCAACGCTCGTTAACCGGGTTCAATCATGAAGAGCTTGTGGGTATGTCTAGAATATCCTCGGTACAGGCGAATTTAGTTCAAAGTGATGGAGCGCTGGAACACATGAATGCGTTGCTGGAGCACAGACCGTTTGATGTTGTCCTGACATGGCGACGGAAACATGGCGCAGACCGGCACGTTAAGGTCATTGGGCAGCCCACGTTTGATAAAAATCGGAACTTCACAGGCTACCTTGGCTGTGGGCGCGAAGTGACCCAAGAAATCAAGTTGCAATCGCGATTAAATTATCTTGCAGAACATGACGACTTAACCGGGTTAGTGAACCGACGCGCGTTCGAATCTGCACTTGCCGGATTATTGCAACGAGCCCGAGATAAAACTATTTCTGCAACCTTGTGTTTTGTTGATCTTGATCGATTCAAACTGGTTAATGACGGTGGCGGACATGATGCCGGTGATCAGCTATTAAAAAATATAGCGCAGACATTTAGCCAGCTTTTGGGCAAAGATGCCTTGGTAGCAAGGCTAGGTGGTGATGAGTTTGGCGTTATTCTCCCACTGGCAATTAACGAAGCTTTGCTTGAGATAAATAGGTTAATACAGCACATTAGCTCTACACCTTTTGATTGGAATCAACGAAACTATACGATTGGCGCAAGTGCCGGATTAGTATCAATTGAAAGGGAAAGTTCAGATATATCAGAGCTAATGTCGCAGGCCGATACAGCTTGTTATATGGCTAAAAATGCTGGCCGAAATCAGGCGCAAATCTATAAGTACGATGAGTTTTTTCAAGATCCGCTAAGCCTTGAGTTAAAGCAAGTCAATTTATTGCGTAACGCCATGGACAATGATGGGCTTATGCTTTACTTGCAACCAATAAAATCACTGCAATACAAAACTGATCATATGCACTTTGAGGTGCTGCTAAGATTGAACGATGACGGCAAAATAAAATCAGCCGGTGAATTTATACCCGTGGCCGAAAAATATGACCTTATGCAACACTTGGATAAATGGGTATTGTATGAAGCGTTGAATACGCTTTCTTTAATGCGAAAAGATAATCTGGATGTTTCTTTCTCTATCAATTTATCCGGTAACACTTTAAGCAACAAAGACAGCGCAGTCATATACCGCGATGCCATAAATGCATCGAAGGTATCACCCAGTTGGTTGGTATTCGAAGTCACTGAAACGGTGGCGATTAAGAATATCAGCACCGCACAAAATTTTATACAAGCCATGAAGTCTATTGGTTGTCAGTTTTCGTTAGATGATTTCGGCAGTGGCTTGAGCTCTTTTGGTTATCTAAAAGAAATGTCTGTCGACTATTTGAAAATCGATGGTAGCTTTGTAAAAAACATGCTGACAGACGCAACATGCCGGGCTATCGTCTCAGCTTTTAATCAGCTGAGTCACGAGTTGGGTATGCTAACAGTGGCAGAATTTGTTGAAGACGCTGAAACAGAGAGCATGCTTAAAGCCCTCGGTATCGATTACGCTCAAGGTTACGGTGTAGGAGCGCCACAGCATGCAGACCAGTGGACTGGATTCTTGCTCGAAAATCAGCAGCACCATAATAATAAAGCAGGCTAAAAACGGCAAGGCGGCCTAAAAGTCATTGCGCCAGTAATAAGCCGGAAACAAGCAAGTAACTTAGCACAGACAGCTGAGTTTCAGCCGTTTTCTCATATCCACGGTACCAACCATCGATACGTTCTATAATAGTCAAAAAGCAATCGGGTGGATTGGATGGAGCGTGATAAAGTCATAGAACGGGTTCGTAAGCTCTACGCCATGAGTCAGGCCTCAGACTCTAGCCCGAACGAAGCTGAAATAGCCCTTCGCCGATGCCATTCACTGATGCAGAAATTCGGTGTATCCATCAGTGATTTGAATACATCAGAGTTTGGCTCCTCATCGATTGGTAAGAATTTCCAAAGCGTACCCAGTTACGTGACGTTGCTGAGCTCTGCCGTTGCACTTTTGCATGACTGTATTTGTGTTGATACTGGAGACATTGAATTTCGCGGTTACAGTATCGATGCCGAAGTAGCCAATTTAACCTACGACTACCTATCCAAGTCAATGGAGCGATCATTACAGCTGCGCAAAAAGCAAGGCAAGGTGTCGCCGGGACGGTCGGCAAGTTTTGATTATAGAGTGGGGTTTGGCATATCCGTACTGAATCGCTGTCGAACTATTCATCAGGAACGCGTAGAGGCTGAGAAAGTCGCTGCTCATTCTGCTATCAATGACTCCACTTACGGCTCATCACTGGTGGTGCTAAAACGCGAATTGGTCGAAGAGAATTGCACCGACGATATACAAGGGTCGAGACGCCGAACGGTCAGATTCAGAAGTGGATCGGCCCACACAGCCGGAGCAATGGACGGAAGTGATGTATCGTTGGATGCGCAAGTAGGACATGACAAACAGCCTGCGATAGACAGTACCGAATAACGCCTTTTCTCGCTATGCTTAAAACGCTTTATCGAAAGTTATCCAAGATCGTTCCAATGGATATCACGCGGCTGCTGATGTGGCAGCTGAATAAAGATTCGTTAGGCTATGCACATACGGATTTTAACTTCTCCAGGTTAAATTCCAACGATCTTGTACCATTGATTAACAAACCGGAATACGAACTCAGTGAATCAGTCGTGGCTTCGCTCGAATCAAACAGCGTTGTGTGTATAGGCGCTCTGCACAAACAGCAATTGATCGGTTATATGTTTTTTTGCACAAGCCCCGTAGAGCCACATCGAAATTCAGGAGGCAAACCATTTTCCGGTATAGGGCTGGTGTTTCCGGAAAACGTCAGATACGTCTATAAAGTGCTGGTGTTGCCCGAGCACAGGGGTAAAAAGGTCGCAAAGTTGATACTGTATTATGCTGCTGAATATTTCCAATCCCGTGGTATAGATTGGATTGTAACAACGACCGACTGGACTAATTCTGCCTTCCTCAACGTCACGCAATCTGTAGGATTTAAAACCGTTGGCACAGCTGCTGAGATCGTTTTAGGTTCTAAACATCTTTATCGGTTACCAAGGCGGTTTTCACTAGGAAAAAGTGCCGAATCGGCGCTAAACATGATAAAGCCTGATGTCAATAGATAATTGTATCGTCTGTGGTGTGTAGTTAGTCGAATTTAGGCTATAAATCGGCTGTGCAGAACGTGAATTTCATTTATTCTTGGCTAAACCACTTTGTTTAATTTATCCCGTGCGAATAGACAATCTCCAATACGCCAATTGGTCAGAAAAGATTTTTCGCCAGATGCGTGAAGGGCAAGTCGATGCCGTGCATGTCACCATCGCTTACCATGAAAATTTTCGAGAAACCGTACTGAATGTTGAGCAGTGGAATCGCTGGTTCGAACAGTTTCCACACCTTATTTTTCATGGAAAGTGGGCAAGCGATATCGATCGCGCAAAACAGACTAATCGCACAGCGATATTTTTTGGGTTTCAGAACCCTAGTCCTATAGAAGATGATATTGGTCTGATTGAAGTCTGGCATACGCTCGGAGCACGCTTTATGCAGCTGACATACAACAATCAGTCTCTACTCGCCACTGGTTGCTATGAGTCTACCGATGCCGGCATAACCCGTATGGGTAAGCAGGTGATTAAAGAAATGAATCGAGTAGGTCTGGTGATTGATATGAGCCACTCGGGTGATAAATCTACTATTGAAGCAGCTGACATATCGGAGCGTCCAATTGCTATTACTCATGCCAACCCCTACGACTGGATGCCCGCACTACGCAACAAACGGCATGAGGTAATAAGCGCAGTAATCGACAATGGCGGCATGATCGGTTTTTCATTGTATCCCCATCACCTGAAAGGCAAAAGCGATTGTTCGCTGAAGGAATTTTGTCTAATGGTTGCGAACACGGCTGAAAAGTACGGGATTAATCATATTGGTCTGGGGTCTGATCTTTGTCAGGATCAACCCGATTCCATTGTCGAATGGATGCGTGTTGGGCGTTGGTCGAAAGAAATGGATTATGGAGAGGGGACAGCAGATGCGCCTGGTTTTCCACCAATGCCAGTCTGGTTCAATGACAATCGCGATTTTAATAATATTGAAAATGGTCTTACAGAGATTGGCATGAGCAGCGATGATATCTCAGCATTTATGGGAGGCAACTGGTACCGGTTTTATGCCGACAATTTTACTCCCTTGAACGCAGGGGATTAACGTTCAAATGGAAAGCGTTGATACTTCAGAATTAAAAGTGAGTCGTCGCTCGCCCGAATTGGTTATGCGACTTGAACGCCTCGGCTGTTTTCACCAATCTCGTTTGTCTTTCATGCGAGTCTTGACGCGCCGATTAAAATCGGAGAGCTGGTCGTTTACCAAAGCCAGTTTCAATGTAAACGATAGTGGTGTTGGCTACGCTGTATATACGACAAAAGGTCCGCAAAATACGTATTCCCTGGTTGCGTTTTCCCATGACTTACCCGACGCATTGCGATCAGATCGTGTCATTGCAGAACAGTGGGATGCAACGTTTGTTTTGTTCGATGGTATTCCAACGCAGGAAGATATAGCGCGTTTAGAGCGAAATGTACCCCATCAAGAAGCAGGACGACTCACTGGCACCGAACTCACGCTCTCACGAGCCAATCGTTCAGTAAGGCTGTGGAATCATGTTGTGGATAGACTCGCGAACGGTCAACAACCCGATAAAGCTCAAATAGATTCGGTCGGTTATTTAATGCGCACCACAGCTGTATACGGGTCTGGTAAGTTCGGCGCCGCAGATCGGCAAGCAATTGCACAACGAGACGAATGTCGTGCGCCGTTTCAGGTGGAAATGTTAACAGTTTATTTAATTAGAACCTTTGTACGTGATCTCGTGGAGCACATGGCCAGGGTGAAGGGCGGTACCCACGCAGTGGCTATGGAGCCAGCAATAGCCCGATCACTTGGAATCGGAAACTCAACCGGTTTAGGAATGGCGCCGTTTATACTTAATCACCCAGCGTTGTTTAACAACTGGATTTTAGCGAAAGAAGAAGCGCTCTCCACCGTTCGATCAATTAGTAAGGCAACCGATGCTCAATACTCACTATTTCTGCAGTTGTTTGCTCGTGCTGAACGTTCCATAAAGCAATGGCACACCCAGCACGAAGCTCAAGCCGTTAAAATTTGCCAACTGCAATCTGATCTTGCCGGTTTTGCAGATTACCTGTCTGAGTTCGATAAGTCGTGTCCAAACCCTTGGAATAAACTGTACGGTTGGGCAGAAAACAACCTTTGTATTGAAGCTCAGGAATGCATTGTTTCGCTCATGTTAGAACCATACGGCGATCTAATCGATGGATTTACGCATTGCATGGGCAGTGATGAACCAACTATTGCGCCTATTCGCGGGGCGGTAAAGGTTGCATCATTAATTGAACAAACACAGACCCTTTACGACTGGGCTGAAACGATTAATTGGCATGAAAATGCGTCATGTGCCCGTGCATGGTATGTGTCTGCAGAAAAACTTGAGCCACGTCTGGGTGAAAGATTTGATGAGCCTATTGCCGACTATGAGCAACCTTTGTCTCCAGCCCGTGACGCTATAGCGATGCTAGCGGCACTTAAATCTTATTATAATCAGGCCGGAGAGCATGCTAACGTTGCCGCTTTTCTGTTGATGCACCCCGAGCATAGGCATATGGTACGTCGCGTTCAAACCCTGCAGGACTTACCGTACGGTGAAATACGCGACAACACCATCAGTTCAAGTTTGTTGCCGATCGATATGCTGCGCTGTAAATTGTCTTTTTTTGGGGCTATCCATTTTGACCCAAAGTCTGATCGTTGGGTCAGAATTCGCATGTTTGGAAATGCGCCATATCCTGAAGAATTATCAGAACTCGATGCAGATCACTGGGTGTATCCAGAGTAACGTAAAGCATGTCTGACTATTCGTTGAATGAAGTGGCGAGTCGCGCAAAATTGGCTGCAAAGGGCGCAGGTTATTCCTGGGGCATGGCCGAAGAGGTTTCACGTGGTGTTTTCTGGCTGATCAGCCGAGGGTTGCCCGCGGCGAACGTGTTGGTGCAGCTATTGTCGTCGTTCAATAAAAACGAAAACGTAAACAGCGCTGTACCGCAGAGCATAGGCAATGAACTACTGCCAACACTGCAATGGCTTTGCCCATTTGCTGCTGGTTGCGCACTCACTGAATCTCACGATAGTTTAGCTGCAGATATGCGGTTAAGCGTTAGCAGTGTGAAGTATCCGTTGCTTATCGTGCCCTTCATTGCCGATCTGGCGGCGCGCAGTAGTGCCTATGTACACCTCACGCTCGATGCGGCAGAACCAGCCCATAACACCAACGCGCTCTCATCTGGTCGCAGTAGCTCTTGCATGAGCGGGAGCGTGATAACCAATGGGTGCGCGGTGCATTTTTCCGACCCCATGTTATTGCACTCTGTATTCGTTTCTCGAATAAACTGCCGTCTGGCTACAGACAGCGAAATAGAAGCGCTAAATGATCATCGTACACACCAAACACCACGTGTTTGCGTATCGCACTCAGATTGGCTAGCGTTGGATGAGTTTGCGCAGCGTACTTACGCTCCTGCAACAGCTGCGTCTCGGGTGCTGGGAGCAGGGGCTGAATTGAACGATAACGACTAATCAATATGAACACGTGTGGAAATAAGAACTGGCGCCGCTGTTAATCGATGCAAAGCTTGGCCAAATCAAGTTGGTCACACAAACCAAATGCTCCCATACCGCCATCAACGGGCACGTCTGTGCCTTTTATCCAATGGCTTGCCGGTGATAAGATAAAAGCGGCAACTTCAGCGACCTCAATAGCCTCGCCGGGTCTGCCGGCGCGTTCAACGTTACGAGCCATCTGATCGCCAAATGCTTTTTTAAAGTCGTTTAATATTCCGGTGGAAATACCACCTGGGCTGATCGAATTAACGCGCATACCGTTTTTTATAAATCGTTCGTTTTCCGCTAACGTCCAGAGAATCATGGCCTGCTTTGATAAGTTATAGCACTGGGTTGGGTTTAATTTTTCCTGTTCCACGAAAATTTGAATATCCTGAAGAGATTTGAGAACAGCCAATCGCTTAACCTGATCTACATTTTGTAACCACCCGTGTCCAGCTCGAGAAGCCATATTAACTACAGATGCACCTGCATTCAGGTGGGGTATGAGACGCTGGGTAAACTGGCGCTGCGCTGTAAAGTTAATGATGAGTATGGCTGATTCAAGTCCATCACGAGGCGGTATTCCTGCTACGTTGCAAAGACCATCCAAGCGCGTGTTTAGTTTGTTAGTGGCGGCACTGACACTTGATTCATCGGCAAGATCCACGTGTATAAAATCATCGATATTATCTGTGGTTTCCTTAATGTCGAATCCGATAACCGTATGGCCTTGTCTTTTTAACACAGCCGCCAATGCCGCGCCAATACCTGTAGCTACACCTGTTATGGCATACGTTAAATTTGTCATCGATTGATATCTTAATTCGCGGCGTGATAATCTGTGAACTCTATTATAGAGTAACTGCAGATACTATGAGCTCGGACAAAACGGCCTTTTTTTCTGACGAAAAGTGTTTTTGGCACGCTGGTGGCAATTACGCACAAATGGCTCAGGTTGGTGGGCATGTACAGCCCATGGTATCGGGTGGATTGCCAGAAGCACCCGAAACCAAACGGCGTCTGAAAAATTTGTTGCACGTGACGGGCCTCGCGGATGAACTCAGTATGCTCTCGGCCACTCCGGCCAACACTAACACCTTGCTTAACGTGCACCCTCAGACCTATCTTGACCAATTCAAACAACAGTCAGATCAAGGCGGCGGCGAATTAGGTATGCGTACACCGTTCGGGCCAGGTGGGTATGAAATAGCGTGTCTGTCTGCTGGTTTGGTGGTAGCGGCCGTTGAATCGGTGCTTTCCAATGAGCATCGAAATGCCTATGCGCTGTCAAGGCCTCCAGGGCATCATTGTTTGCCAGATTGGCCAAATGGATTTTGTTTGTTGGCAAATATTGCAATCGCAATTGAGGCGGCTCTGTCCAGAAAATTGGCCTCAAAAATCGCGGTGGTCGATTGGGACGTGCACCATGGCAATGGCACTGAACATATTTTTTATCATCGACCCGATGTCTTAACTATTTCCATACATCAGGAACGCAACTATCCATTCGATACTGGTGACATGCAGCATACCGGCGAAGGCGAGGGCAGAGACGCCAATATGAACGTTCCATTACCTCCCGGCTGTGGGCATCACGCTTATCTTGAGGTTATGGAGAAATTGGTCGTACCTAAACTGGAAGCATTCGACGCCGACCTTGTCGTCATTGCCTGTGGTTTTGATGCGTGCACTTACGATCCGCTCTCAAGAATGATGTGTACATCAGAAACGTTTCGCAGCATGACAAATACGTTAATGACAGTAACCAATGGGCGTTTGGTAGCCGCGCATGAAGGTGGGTACGCCGAAATGTATGTTCCCTTCTGTGGCCACGCGATGCTCGAAGAAATGTCTGGTTCGTCTGTTCGGGCGAACGACCCAATGATCGATCGTGCCGTTAAACAGCAACCCAGTGCACGCATGAATGCTTTTCACTCAACACTTATTGACGAAATGGTGGAGTACTTTAATCTGTGATTATTGTGAGCGGCTTAGAACCATCAGGAAAACAGTATGTCGAATATTGCTGAACGAATGGAGTTCAATTCTGCTCTTCGTAATAACTACCGCGAAGCCACTTTACTAGCACGAATAAAACAATGGCCGGTCCTATAGCCAAATAGATGCCCCAATAAATGATATTGCCATTGATCAAGGTCGAAAGCACGCTTGCGAACAGGCCTGAAAATACCATTGTGACTGTTCCCTGAAAGGCCGTCGTAAAACCGATTATTTTTCCATGTGATTGAAGCAGCAAGCTGGTGGCGTTGGCTACGACGCTTAAATAACCGACCGCGAAGACAGACAACGATAAGCTCACCATCCACGCCTCCGCTATGCCAAGAATTGAAGGTAGGCTTATGCTTACTGCGCTAAGCAACATAATTACCGTACCCAGAATGCTGGTACGAACACTACCGATTTTACCGATGAAATAATGATTGGCATATTGCCCCAAAATAATGCCAAAACCATGCACTGCATAGTAAAGCGCAAATAGTGATCCTGATATGTTAAAGGCGTTTTTATACACACCGGGGCTAATTGAAATGATCAGTATCATGCTGACAGAAACAGCCATGCCGACAAACAGGAAAGTACGGGAT
This sequence comes from uncultured Granulosicoccaceae bacterium, assembly GCA_937922945.1. GTDB lineage: Bacteria > Pseudomonadota > Gammaproteobacteria > Granulosicoccales > Granulosicoccaceae > Granulosicoccus. The sequence goes on along the minus strand of CAKZUP010000032.1, from coordinate 66,889 downwards.
TGACGCACCTGAATAACAGAAACAGCGTTCACTTTAATGTTGCTGAATTTTGTCGATAACGCATTAAGGTTTTGATTTGTTTCGTCGATGCGCGTTAGGCCATAGAGCAGGCATGCAACGTACACCGCCATAAATGCGTATACCCAACGCCAATGCGCCCCGACTTCCAGAATAACAGCACCTAGCAGTGGAGCGACGGTCGGTCCTATGGAGAATATGCCGGTGGCTATCGCCATCTTTTTGGCAAGTTCGGTTCCGCTATACATATCTCGTAATATTGCCCGAGAAAGTATGTGTGGCGCGGCTGCTCCAAAGCCCTGCAGACAACGTGCGATTAACATGGATTCAAAGGAAGCTGCGAAGCCCGCGGCTATCGTTCCCAGGAAGAATATGCCAATGCCGCAAGAGAGAATAAGGCGTCTGCCAAAGCGATCGGAGAGAACACCGAAAAACAATTGGCCGAGCCCCATGCAGGCCATAAATGCGGTAACCAGAAACGGCAGTTTGTCGATATGAGTGTCAAGGTCTGACGCGATAAGGCCAAACATCGGTAGAAGGATGTCTATCGAAAAAGCAGGAACTGCCATCAACAGACCGCAAAACCAAACTGTTTTGCGATGAGATAAGTTCATACGGTGTGCTGAGCCTTTACTGCAGTACCGTGTGCCAATGCGAAAACACGTTTATTGAGTTAACGCATTGGCAACAACGGAGGCATTGTTAATAGCAAAAGTGGGTATTTGCTATACAACAGTTGGACTGATTACTCGAAGTTATCCTGCGAACGTGCGCCGATAGCCGAGTCTGCTGCAGCTGGCGGGAAGAATTCATCCAGATAACTGCCGTAGGTTGTTCCTGGGGTGATGTATTCTGGCGAGCCTATGGAAGAACTGAAGAAACTGTCGAGTTCTGCTGACTCACCTATCATGCGTTCCAAGACAAACTTAGCTCTTGGTGCGGTTTCCGGCGTTGCCAGTCTGTTTTTAATACCGTAAGCGATGGTGCTGTTGTCGTTAACCTCAGTCCCATCGAGAAACAGTACATTCAGTGTAACATTGTGCTTGTACTGCATCATCGCCATGGCAAATAGCCGGTACGTATCTCGGTAATCTCGTGTGTATGACCACAACGTGGCGCGGCCTTCCTGATCGAAGATATTTCCAATTTCCTCGGCTGTTAATGCCTTTTGAGCATCCGTGGCTGGTACGTCATCGTAATACACATCGACAACACCATTTAAAACAGAGTTAATAACAGTAAGGTTAGCATCCTGATACAACGGATCAGTGACGACGCTGTTGCTGTTGATAGTTTCATTGAATATGACTGCAGGGGTTGCCAGTGGTCTGTCTTCTGTATAGCTTGATTCCGGAAACAGATCGAACGCAAACGCAAGATCGGCGTAAGTGCTATAAGCAAAGAAATCATAAATATCGCCAAATTCTCTTTCGCTGGCAGAAAGTCGACGATTCAATCCTAAGCCATTTTTGGCAAGAGTCCAACGTGTTCTGAATTGTAAGTCGTCGCGAGTGCTGTCTGTTGAACCTCCACCTGTGCCGGTGTCGTTAGTGAGAGCCGTTTTCTCGTCTGCAGTAAGCCAGAGTGATTCTGGATCAACTTTAAGCGCGCCTCTGAATGCTGCGTAGCTGCTGAAGGTTAACTCGCTACCTATAAATATAACGGCAACCGGTTTGAATAGCTGCAAGGCTTCAGCAGGCATTCTGGTCAGTAGCTGCTCGAATCGAACACCCATCCAATCGTGACTGACTATGACACGATCCATAATATCCGGGATAGTCGGGTTGCCGCCGGACGATTGTCCAAGCAGTGGTAGTTGAGTGAACGTGCACTCCTCACCCTCTGCTGCATCGTAACAGTCTTTCAAGACATCTTTATATGGACTGTTAGCGTTGTATGCGTCGGCTAAGGCGAAGGCACGTGGTTGTTGTTGAGCTTCGGGCACTTCCGGCGTAAGTACCACAAAATCATCATCGCTTCCGCCACCGCTGCTACTGCAGCCGCTGATGAACCCGACTAGAAACACTATGCCCGCTAGCTGGACGGCGGCGTGGATTGGTTTTTTTATCATACTTTTCATCGTCGTTGTCTTTGGCCGAGAGGATGCCCGATTGTAACAAACGGCTGTTACTTGTGCGGTCGGCAGGGCCAATTCCTGTGTCCAGGGCTAGCATGAGTTCACATAATCTGAACACAATCAAGCCTTTAAACAGCAGATAACTGACCACAGGGCCGGATAAATGCAAGTTCGGCTTATTCTTATAAAATCAGGTATGACTTGGTAATTGTATTGGTTCGCCATGCGGTGTTTGTGCCGCAGCTTCATGCCAAAGCGCTTTTCGATGGGACAAGGTGTCAAAAGAAATTAATTTTTTCGAATCAACGATGTTCTCAAGTGCACTTAACCAATTTTTATAATAATCTTCATTCGGGTGCTCATTCAATACCTTAACCAGTGCGCTCACCCATTCATCCCAGCTGAACACTTCGTTGTCGTGGAGCGCTATAACTATGCCAAACGCTTGTGCCTCCCAGGGTTCATTGAACACCGGTTCATTTTCGTGAAGTGATATTCCTGGCAATAAACTAAGATCGGTCATAATGTCGTGTCTGCTTTAAGGTATGGCTGCCACAAATCCAGATGCACCTTGTCTTTGTTAGTTGCTTTGTTATTGACTTGCTCGTTAACACGGGTATCGCCCCACAACGTTTGCGCATCGAAACTGACTTTATACAACCATGTGGCTTGCTCGCCTTGACCTACGGCGCTGGTATCTGGCAAAACGTGTACACCATGAACTTTCGAAATAATGCCCGTTTTATCTCGCGCATAGCGAGGAAGTCTGGTGTGCGTTTCCGGATGAATGTTGATGGTTCGAACTTGCTGGCCAACGTCAAATGCAGCTGGTTGGTCGGACTTTCTGTTGGCCGGGCTACCCGCCATTAAAGTAGCTTCAACGTTCTCTGGCAACAGTGCATTACATTCGTCAACTCTAGGTAGAGAGGCTTGGGCTGTGGCTAGCTCCTTGTCAGATATCATGTGGTTCTGCTTCAATAATTTAACAATACCGCGATACCAGATTTCATAATAGGAGGATGACAAGTAAATAGCCGGTGGCAGGCTTTCTCTTGCAAAGCGACTTTGATCGATATTCCATTGACCACAAGCGCCGAGTGCCACCGTGATGCCTAATACGCGCTCTTCCCACTGTGCATGAAAGTTCGGCTCATCTGGTTCTTCAATGACCGGTCCAAAGCCCATCATGCCACCCAGATCGGCGCCACCATTCATTTGGTTTTCTCCGCTGGTGCAAGTATTGCGGTACCGATCATGGAATTGCGTGTAACCAGTTGTGACAACGCCTTTTCATCTAAATCATCGGTGTTGGCTGGCCGTTCGGGTATTACCAAGTAGCGTATTTCTGCAGTGGAGTCGTGAACTTCGATGCTGGTATGTTCTGGCAGGTGCACACCAAAATCTGCAAGTACACCACGTGGATCGATAACGGCTTTAGATCGGTAGGGTGGGGACTTGTACCACGTTGGTGGAAGCCCTAACACCGACCAAGGGTAGCATGAGCACAATGTGCAAACGACCAGGTGGTGTGTGTCTGGAGAATTGAACACGGCTTCCATGTGCTCTCCCTGTCTTGATGTGTATCCAAGCGAATGAATAGCTGCAGTGGCATCCTTACGCAACCAATCGTTGAACTGTTTGTCTGTCCATGCTTTGGCAACCACATGTGCACCGTTCTGCGGACCAATTTTTTTCTCGTAGGTCTGAACTATTTCATCGACGGCGGTAGAGTTGATATAGCCTTTTTCGCCAAGTAAGCTCTCAAGTGCTCTAACGCGCGCTTCGATATCGGTGAGGTGAGAGTGATCATCATCATCGTGGCTGTGCATGAATTGAGTACCTCGCTAAGTACAGATTGCAGTATCTCGCATTCCCGGTTTATTTGCCACAGTGTGGGTAAGTATAAATTGGAAATTAGCGAGTAGACGCTGCCTGTAGTAATTGTTTATGGAATTCAATCCATGGACCGCTGGTACTGGGCCAGCTGGCACGGCCTTCGCCCTCACTAAGGGCCGTTGGAACCATGCCAGTAATAAGTTGTGTTGCTGTTTCCGGTGATTGTTCAAACGCCAAATAATAGAGTTCGGCATCTTGCAAACCCCGCCGCCATGCTTTTAACCGCATAGAAGGAACGGGGCCAGGGGATTTTTTAAAACCAATTTTATCCAGTTGATTGCCGGGATAAACCATGACACCGTTACCGGCGCGATCTTCATCCGGCCTGTAATGAGGTTCACGATAGGGAAAGTCATCACTACCCAGGTTTAGTGCCCACATTAGCTGCCCTTGAAATCCATAACGCGCGCCAATCACACCCCACGTTCGCATCTCAATACCCGATACGTTAATGCTATGTGCACCGACAGCCGGATGCCCACTGTGATAAAACCAAGCTTTGTCTCCAGACGCTATGCGCTCGCTTAAAAATTGCGTGTCTGCTGCGCTTGCATTTGGTGCCCATAGCCTTACTTTATCGGTGAGGTCGAGTGCCGGATCGTCTTTCCATGCGGAGGGGTTGCTATGGCTGGTCCAGATAAGGTCAATAGCAATATCGGTGGTGCCTGAATCGATGGCGTTTTGTACCAATGATATCTGATCGTGTATTTGTTCTATGTAGCGGCTGCGGGCGTCGCCTGTGTCGCTTGTTGTATCGGGGCCATCCACCTCATCAAACACGTAAGCAAAGTAATTTATAGTTGGCCAGCCTCTGTTTGTGGACAACGCATTCCAGTTCGATGCAAGCGATGCATATTCGCTTATTTCACGCTCACTCAATGGTTCGACAGAAAAGCCATTGATGGTTTGCGGCCACGGTGTTTTCCAGATAGATACCGGGGTATTTTCGCCCGGTCCAATATAACCGTTTGCAACATCAAATAAGCTCCCGGTAACTATTGGCTCTATAACATCAGCATAAGCGTCTAATTGATTTTGCGTTAACAGCGTTGGTAACCGTTCGATAAAGACCATGCGGTGCTGGTGCGCTAAACGTTGATAGCAGTGCGACATTGCTTTCCAGGCAGGGTCGGTTATATCAAAGCCCGCTCCTTCAAGATCATAACTTCTGTATATCTCACCAACAGCGTCGATACTGGGTTCGTCTGGCAGAGTGGTGTTATAAACTGTGATCTGTACTGGCAGTTGTATAACGTGCTCATCAATTTCTAAATCCAATATTTGTTCGTAGATGCCCGGTGCTGTGTTTTTTGGTATGTAGGTGTCAATCCAGATAGCCTGGTTTTGTTCGACAAGTTTTGGCGATGCAATATCAACCTGTTTGAGGACTTGTCCGGAAGCATCTGACGCACACGTTTCTGTAAATGGTACAAGTGCGTCAGGGTATTCTGCCGGCCAGGCAAGCACAGGGGTTGGTGGGCCCCATGTGTATCCAGCATTATCTATAGGGTGATAAAACGCGGCATACGCTGATTGGTAAAACTGGGTTGTCGAGCCTGTATCACTTGCGCGAAATTCGCCAAACGATAGCGTAATGTTTGTAACAGTGTCGTCGGTTGCCCGTTTTAGTATGAGTTGATAAGCAACGGTTTCGTTCCGTGCAGCATGAAGTTCCAACACACCTGTCGACCAGTTGTAATCCTTGTGCTCAAATCCGATGTTTCCTTCTTTGGTTATTTTTGCCATGTCGGTGGCGGGGCAAATGATAATAGTCGAGTGACTATCGTTGCAGCCGCTGTTGTACGACTTGAATTCAGATGCCACCTTTACACCGGCATCGCAGCCAGACACTGTGACAACAAAAATCAATAGAAGAAATAAGCTCAAGCTCTGGCCGGTATTCTTAGACAGAGCGACTCCGTTGAATAGGATGCCTTTGTGGGCTAAACCCTTTTTCACAGAAAGGCAAAGGTATGGAAGAGTTGGCTGCAAATCAATGATGTCCTGTTCTGCCAGCGGCCGCTAGCGTGTTTGGCATGGCGGTTTTGTCGCAAAGTGGATGAGAGCTGCCGATAGCTTCCATCGACAGCCGTAAAACTATAGCCCGAAAACCCCGATGACCACTGACTGATAGCCCGATTTTATGTCAATTTGTGTTTCCTGGGGGTTACCGGTACATGCTCGGGCGACAGGATGTAAAAACCATGAACGGTGTCGCAGGTGAAACACGGTTTGAGCCATGTTTTGTCGTCGATCAGCCGAAAATCTGCACCGGAAAATCACGCGCAGTTTTGGCTTCGGTGCTGGCATGCGACCTGTTTTTTTTGCTTAGTGCGAGTTGTCCTGAGTTCTCTTTGCTGTGTCGTTTGCTGATGCGTGTCTGCGCATGTGTTCCTGAAACATGAACAGCGTTGCACGCTAAGGGCTTAATGTCTTCAGTGAAGTTGTTTAATTATCTATCACTTAGCGATTCAAACCACGAATAAACGTGTTTTCTTTCATATTTTTGCTAAACCTAGTCTGTAAGTATTATTTTCACAAAGCAGTAGTCAAGTTAAGTTAAAGGCCGTTGGTATTCGGTAAATAGCGGATTTTTTACCACCCTTTTTTGTCACACCCAGTGGCATAAAAACAGGAAGCGGAATTATGCGAAGTTATAGTCTGATGTCAGGCCTTTTCTGGCTGTTTTTTTCGGTGTCTACAGCATCCGCACAGTCGTGGAATACTCAACCCAATATGAAGCTGAATCGATCGGAAGCAGCATCGGTTGCGCACAATGGGGAACTCTACGTATTCAATGGTTTTTCAAAAGGACTGTTCGTTGGTAATAGCATCGAGAAGTACAACCCTTCAACCAAACAGTGGTCATTGCTCGGAAATACGTCTGTGGCCAATGGAACGGCGGTTACTCATACAGGAACAGTCAAAGTCGGTGCAGATGTATGGCTATTGGGAGGCCGGGTTGGAGCACACCCCGGAAAAGTCACAGCAGATGTGTGGATTTACAATCTGAACAACAAGCAATGGCGCAAAGGCCCCGGTTTGCCAAAGCCGATGGCAGGTGGCGGAGCGGCTTTGGTTGGTAATAATATTCACATCTTTGGTGGTATGGACGCGCAAGCCAAATGTGATGTTAACTTTCACTATGTTCTGAATCTGAGTGCCATTGGAGCAGGCTGGAAAGATCTAACAGGTAGTGCTGCAATGCCGCTAGCACGAAATCATTTTTCAACCGTTGTCCTGAACAACCTGATTTACGCCATCGGTGGTCAGAACGGACACGATGGTTGTCCAGGCATTGGTGGTGGCAATGTGCCTTTTGTACACACGTATAACCCTGCAAACAATCAATGGAATCGTGTGGCTAATTTACCGGCGGCTGAATCTCATAGCGAACCGGGTACGTTTGTCCATAACGGTTTTATCTACATGGTCGGTGGGAACAGACCAGGTAATAGGGTAGTGAGATATGACTGGAAAAAAGACACGTGGTCTCAGGTTGCCACACTGCCGCAAACGTTGGTCGCACCCGTGGCAAGAATTTTTGACGGTAAGCTGTTGGTGGCTGGTGGTGGGGCACCGATAACCTCTAAATCCATTCCTTCTGTGCGCTCGCTAACCAGTAACGTATTTAAAGATGCTGTCGGTGGTGCCGTGTCAACACCAGAGCCAGCACCAACACCAGAGCCAACACCAGAGCCAATACCAGAGCCAATACCAGAGCCAGCACCAGAGCCAGCACCAGAGCCAGCACCGGTACCAGCGCCAGCGAATGATTCTGCGGAAACATCGTCTCAGTATGGCCCTGTGGTGGTGACCGGTGGTACGTTGAGCTGGCCAGATGATGGATGGTATCAAGTGCTGAGTGAAGGGGATTTCGTCGAAGTATGTGCTGGTGGGCGTTCTTGCGATGTACCAGTAGGCAGCTACCTTGTTATCAATCATGCAACCGGTAAGCGGTTTAGAGATATACCTGTGGGTGCGTCGCAGCCAGCATCATCTGGTACATCAACAGCGACGCCTGAACCTGTGGCTCCATCTAAACAGGGGCATCCATTGGTGATTAGCGGAAATACGATAAGTTGGCCGGACGACGGCTGGTACCAAGTGCAGGATGAAAAGCAAAATCAAAAAGAAATTTGTGCTGGTGGCCGGTCATGTGCAGTTACAGATGGCGTATACACTGTTATCAATCATCATACTGGTGCGCGATACGAAGGGGTTGTCGTCGGTTTGAATGCAGATGATAGTGAGCTTCAAATCATGTTCAGTGAATTGTCGAAGGCGATTGATACCGAAGCGCTCGATGCCTTGGTCGAGGTAAACCAGCTCTATCGCTCAAGCACGTTGCCTGACAATATCAGTGGCTGTGCAAGCGATGTGTACCAAGGTAAAGCCAGCACGCTAAACATTTATTGCTCGGGTAGCGCTCAAACCAAACTTGGGTTATCAAAACGCCAAACAGGATTTTCTTACACTAACGATCAGTGCGTGGGCAAGCTGCCTGACATTTCAGCATGCAACTTACAATCAGCACAGCTGAGTCAGAATGGGTTACTCACCTATTACCAAAGGGACACATCGACCGCCTCATGGTCCCGTACTATCGTTTTAGTAGAAGAAGACAAACTCGACTTCTCCAGCTCAACTGACAGCGATAGCGTTGAACATTTTCAGCAAAATGGCACAAGCGATGATGTTTGCGTGGTGCGAATGACCAAGGGATCCGATTGGGAGTTAGGAGCATTATCAAGCGTGCATGCCTGCAAAAAGTTATTGGAACATTCAATCCAAAACTCAAGGTGATGCCAATACCGTGATCGAAAGTCTTTATACCTACCGCTGTAAGGAACGGCTTGCACGAGCAATTGAGTCTGCAGATTTGAGCGAACCTTTGCGCTTGTTGGGGCGAGGGTCGGGTAGATTATGTTATCAGCATCCTGGCGACCAGGCCTTATGCATAAAAATTCCGAGAAATGCCCGCGGTCGTAACGAGTCTCGTCGCGAGTACCGTTATATCAGGTTAATTAATCTACTCCATAAAGAATCAACTGAAAACCGGGTGAGCAGGTTCTATGGTCGCATCTGTACAACAGAAGGTGTGGGGTGGGTCGTTGAAAAAGTATTGGCCGAAGATGGTGTTTCCATAGCACCCCTGCTGCACGAATGCCTGACACCAATGGCATTTGAACAAGAGGAAGAGAACTGGCGGCGCGCGTTTCAGGACTTCATGAACTGGTGCTTCACAACAGCCATTGTGGTACGAGACGCATCGGTTAACAATATATGTGTAAAACGACTCCCCGATGGGCAGATTAGGTTCGTTCTAATTGATGGTATCGGACCGAAAGGAAGCTTGCCGCAATGGTTACCGATAAAGCGTTATGCACACAAACGTAATCGGATGCATGCAGAGGTCAGCGAGTTCATCTCGTTAGAGAACCTGGTCAGTTTTTGCGAAAAACTTCGTGCCAACCAGCAGTTCCACCGAGATTCCCTGGTATCTGTGCCCGAAGAGCCCGTTTATTGTCTTGCATCTGCTAGCTGAAACTCGTTCAATGAATCTGGTTTTGGTATCATGAGCGCCATGGATAGACGCTCAATGTTAAAAAATGTGCTTTATATGGGAGGCGCTGCGCTACTGCCTGCAGGCGTTATAAACATAGTTGGTCGAAGTAGCATTGGTCGGCCTCATGCGTCCATTGGCAGTAATATTGAATTCGGCGGCAAAACAATGGGCACGGGCTACAACATAACGCTCGCACCGCATTCAACATCTACTTTTAACGACGCCACTGCTGATAGTAACGCTTATATCACTCGTTCTATGGGTTATGAAGTCATGGGTTATGAAGTCATGGGTGATAAATTCATGAGTGATAAGCTCGGTGATACTCAAAACGCCAATCTTCATCCATCGCCTTACAACAACCTTCAGCGGGATGCGTATCGAGTTCTCCAGCAAATCGATAGCAGCATGTCGACCTGGCGCAGCCAATCCGAGCTGAGTCAAATTAATCGAACAGCAGATACAGACTGGCGCGAGATAAGTGCGTCGTTATTCAACGTTATCGAATCAGCGCTTTACACCAGCGAAATGAGTGGCGGTGCTTTTGATGCAAGTGTCGGTCGGTTGGTGGATTTATGGGGCTTTGGTGCAGGCTCCCGAATCGTGACTAATACAGTCGGCCAACAACCAAGCGTTCGCAAGATTAATTCTCTACTAAATGAAGTCGGTTACCAGCATGTTGAGCTTAACCGTCAGTCTTCATCCATAAGAAAACTGAATGCTGCGGTAACGCTTGATCTCTCAGGCATCGCCAAGGGGTACGCTGTTGATGAGTTGGCAAGTTTTCTGGACAACCAAGGCTTAGAGCATTACTTGGTTGAGGTCGGTGGTGAGCTTCGCTCTCGAGGTCGAAAATCGGATGGCTCAAACTGGCGAGTAGCCATAGAGCGCCCCCAATCACGCTATTCAGAGGCGTATCGAATAGTAGAGCTCGAAGACCATGCTGTGGCAACATCCGGCGATTATCGGCATTTTTTCATGCATGACAATCGTCGCTATTCACATTCAATAGACCCCCGCACGGGCTTTCCGGTCGATCACGCATTGGCGTCTGTTAGCGTTATCGCGAAGACGACGCTGCAGGCCGATGCACTCTCTACGGCGCTGATGATCATGGGGCCAGACGATGCCATGGGTTTGGCAGAGGAACATAACCTAGCCGCCCAATTTATCGTGCGCACGAAAAGAGCGGGTTTGGAAGAGCACATGAGCCAGCGCTTTAAAGACTTTCTGATTTAAGTACCCGTGCTTTACAAATGACTTTACGGACAGGAACGCTACGCTAAATAAAACGAATATGACTGGACTGGCGCTGAAAAAACTGTATTAGTTCCCAACACTGTCATTAGTGTTTTTTTGTCGCAATACTGTTAAAACGACTAAGCCAATTAAACCGACAACGGCACTTACTGTTAGCGCGTGTTGGATAGTGGTCCAGCTCAGCTCACCGGCATTGGTGGAATGAAACTCGTTGTTGCCCACAAGATTCGACAGTGATAACAACACTAACGAAAACCCCAGCCTACCGGCTAAACTTTGTAATGATAAATACGTTGCACGATAACTGCTTTCTATATGTGGAGAGATAGCGGCGAGTAGGGGAGCGTCACTCAATGCCATCGGGAAATTTCTGAACAGTACAAACGTTAATATGAGCGGATGAAGCACGCTCGCCATGCCTGCAATGATAATCAGGATACAAATCAAGCTAACAACGAGTAGTGCATTAACCCCATAGCGATTCAGTAACGGTATACTGATAGTTGCGCCCACTACACCACCTAGCATTGAAATAGCGACCATCATTCCGGAAATTATTGCGCTTGAATCAGTATCTGCCAGCCAGTTTAGATCCAGAAGTTTGATATAAGGCTGATTAAATTCAGCCGGTATGTGTGTGAGTGAAAAAGACAATACGTAGAAAACCATTAGCCATAGCAGCACAGGTTCCTTAAGTCGGGAAAAACATAGTCTAAGTTGGCGAAAAAATGTTGCTACCTGGCGATCGGTGGCCGGTTCTGAAAATTGCAAGGCTGTGATGATGGTCGCGATACTGCCTAACAACGCCAACGCATAAGGCAACGCAAGGTTAAACGTTCCTCCAACGCCACCTAATAATGCTGCCAGTGCCATGGAGATTAATCCCCATCGCGCACCATTGGCCTCTCGACTCGCATATTCTTGCGTGCGTCCTAAGTTTTTTAAACTGTCATACAGTAAGGCATTGTCGCTACCGGTTTTAAAAGAGAAAAAACCAGCCAGTAGAACCTGACCAATGGCGAGCCCTGTGAAGTTGTCGGATACGATGAAAACGCAATACGCTAACATTCCGAATGTGGCTGAAATAATGAGTGTTAAGCGCCTGCCAAATTTATCCGAAAAGTAACCAGAGGGTACTTCCAGAAGAAAAACAGAAAAATAGTATACGGCGCTTAAGCGCAATACGTCAGCCAGCGTGACGTGTTGATGAAAGAACAAGAAGAATACGGGTAACCACGGAAGAAATCCGGCCGCTGCTTGATACCGAGGATAGAGATATAAATTGCGCTCGAGGCCGTTACTGTTCACTGTTGTTGTTTCTTGGCGTTCTCAATTACCCGGCGGAATCGCAAGCAGGTGCGCCCGATTTAGCTGAATTGCGACCTTATAACTGCTTGGCAACTGTAGAACAGTGGTAGAACAAAGTACAGCTTTAATAAAGTACAGCTCTAATTATGTAGCATAGTGCAAGTGCTCTATTTTCTCTGATGAAGTTTTATTGTTGCAATAGTCTTACTCCTATGAAATCCCAAAACGGTTGGCGGCAGCTGGAACTGTTGCATTCAGTAAATGAACGCACCAAATAAAGTGTGAGTAAACTGGAGCCGCGCTTTGGTTTAGCGAGCCACCAAGACATTACACTTTGCGCGTTCAGCAACTGAAAGCCCCACTGACCCAAGCATAAGTTCGCCGCCGACCATATCTTTTGGTCGACAGCCAAACACGATGAGATCTGGCTTGTATTCATCTGCAAAAGCCAGAATTTCCTGACTACGCTTACCGGACCGGACCGTGCACGGTGGCACGGTGTCGAAGTAGTCGGCTGCAAGCTTCTTAAGGTCAGACAGTACGGTTGCTTGCATTTTATCTAATGCATCTTCGGGGAAAAATCCGGCCACCAAGGGCATGGAAAAGCCTGGAACAACGGATAGTAAATGCACCTCGGAATTCCATGCTTTCTGCATTTTTTGCGCTTGAGCGCAGCTTTTTTTACCCGGCTCAGGTGATGACATATCCACGGGTACGAGTATTTTAGAAAACATTATGCGGTTACCTCATCGGATTGTTGATTCTTCGACACTGCGAGCTTTTCACGCCTGGATGATTGTGCTTTCCAAAGTAAGAATAGTAGGGCCAAAGCTGGCAAATACATCAGCTCTTTTGGTAACGAGCTTTGCGGCACCATGACGTTCTCAATCACTTGGTCGAAATCGAGTCCTGCCTTTTCAGCGGGGCTATCGAATCCGACGCCATCAACGATGATCTTGCCGTCTTGCTCAAGCAGTTCGATACCTGTGTTCATAAGCCTCTCCTCACCATTAGCACCTTCTGCAACGGTAAGCGGCGCAACGAACGAACGCTCTCTGCCTACATCATCCTCACCCAGTATACGTAATCTGATTTGCGAACCAGGCTCAACAGCGTCGAAGGCAGCCACCAATTCTGTCGGCGCTTGTTCTGCAAATGGCGGAGAAATGCGGTCCATAAAAAAGCCTGGGCGGAATAAAGTGAATGCAATCAAGAGCAGACCCAGAGTCTCCCAGATCTTGTTTCGCGTTAACCACCAACCCTGTGTGGCGGCTGCGAACAGCAGCATGGCAAGTGTTGCGATGATAAATATAAATATACCCTGTAGCCAGTTCACATCGATAAGAAGCATGTCGGTATTGAATATGAACAGAAAAGGCAGCATGGCTGTTCGCAGGCTATAGAAAAAGGCGACAAAACCTGTTTTTATCGGATCGCCACCGGATATCGCAGCTGCAGCAAATGATGCCAAACCTACTGGCGGCGTAACATCTGCCATAATGCCAAAGTAAAATACAAACAGGTGAACGGCTATTAACGGCACAATTAATCCAGACTGCTGTCCCAGGGTGACGATAACCGGCGCCAACAAAGATGACACAACAATGTAGTTTGCTGTAGTAGGTAAGCCCATACCCAAAATTAAACTGAGTATCGCTGTGAATAACAGCATTAGCATCAAATTACCCATTGAAATAATTTCAACAAGATCGGCTAACACAAGCCCCACACCCGTTAACGACACAGCGCCAACGATAATGCCGGCTGTCGCTGTCGCGATACCAATACCAATCATGTTGCGAGCGCCAGTGACCAAACCATCGATGAGCTCACTCCAGCCTTGCTTGAAGTAGGGTACTAACTTGAAGTTGCCGCGGAATAAAGCGAACAACGGCCGCTGTGTCAACAGGATAAAAATCATTAACACGGTTGCCCAAAAAGCCGATAAGCCAGGGCTGAGTCGCTCAACCATCAAACACCAGATAAGTACGATAACCGGAAGTAAATAATGTAAACCGGAGCCTATAGTTGGTTTAGGGTCGGGCAGTTCTACAACCGGCGAATGAGGGTCGTCAATTTCCAGATCGGGGTATCGTGCGCAGCGTATCGCCAACAGTACATAAACCGCACCAATAAGTGCAGCGATAACCCAACCAGCAGAATCACCAGCAAGCGGCTTAAGCCAACCCAGTCCGTAATAGACTGCAAAGCTAAGCAAACAAACCAACACGATGCCAATGGCAAAGCGCATGGCTGCTTGTATCAATGGGCGAGGCGGGGTACGACGTGGTAGGCCTTGCATGTCAAGTTTCATCGATTCAAGGTGAACGATGTAAACCAGGGCAATGTAAGAAATCAGTGCTGGAATAAACGCATGTTTGACAACCTCAAAATACGAAATACCAACGTACTCAACCATCAGGAACGCAGCAGCTCCCATAACCGGGGGCATAATTTGACCGTTTACCGATGATGCAACTTCAACTGCGCCGGCTTTTTCACCACTGAAACCAACGCGTTTCATCATGGGTATCGTGAACGTACCTGTGGTCACCACATTGGCAATCGACGAACCCGAGATAAGCCCTGTCATGGCAGAGGACACAACGGCCGCTTTCGCCGGTCCACCACGGTAGTGACCCAGTAATGAGAAAGCGACTTTTATAAAATAGTTTCCCGCTCCAGCTTTGTCCAGCAATGCACCAAAGAGAACAAATAGAAACACAAACCCGCTGGATACGCCAAGTGCAATGCCGAATACACCATCGGTCGATAACCATTGATTATCTGCAATAGCACCAAATGACGCGCCTTTCCAGGCAAGGATGCCTGGCATGCTTTGACCGCCGAAGCAATAAATTAAAAAGATGACTGCAACGACCATCAACGGTGGGCCTAGTGCTCGCCACGTTGCTGCAAGCAACAGAACAATACCGATAGATGCAACGATAATATCAACCGTATTGGGGTTTCCAGGACGGTTTGACAGTGAGTTATAAAACAAGAAAAGGTAAGCAGCACAAAATGCACCGACTATGGCCAGGACCCAATCAATCTTGGGAATATAGTCCCTTGGAGACTTTTTGAATGCGGGGTAGGCGGTAAACGTTAAAAAGATGGCGAACGCCAAATGTATTGATCGGCTTTCAGTATCATTGAATACACCAATACCGAGTATGAACGGTAATGGCGACGCTATCCACAATTGAAACAGCGACCATGCTAAAGCCACACCTGTTATCAGCTTCGCTATGGACGGGTTCGACGGATTTCGACCACCGGTATCTGAGGATGCGACCAACTCATCGAGGTCTACCTCCGGCTTGGTATCAATCTGTTCGGGGTTAGCACTCATACTTTAGCTCCGACTGACATAAACAAATGAACAAAAAAAACACGCAAAGACACGTGTTCAGAAAATGAGAGTGATGAGAATCGGGCTGTATAGCACAGCCCGATCAAGGCAATGGAATTTTACATCCAGCCCTTTTCCTTGTAGTACTTCACAGCGCCATCGTGCAGCGGAGCAGATATGTTGTTCGTGATCATATCTTTCTCGTTCAAATTGGCGAAAGCAGGATGCAAACGCTTGAATCGATCAAAGTTCTCGAATACGGCTTTTACGATCTCATAAACAGTATCTTCTGATACCGTTGAGGCAGTGACAAAAGTTGCACCTACGCCGAACGTTTCAGTATCGGTATCGGTACCAGTGTACATGCCGCCGGGGATAGAGGTTTTGGCGTAGTAGGAGTTGTCGTTGGCAAGTGCATCAATAGTTTCACCAACAACCGGTATCAATACAGATTCGCACGATGTGGTTGCTTCTTTGATGGTGCCGCTTGGATGGCCTACCGTGAATACCATTGCGTCTATTTTGTTATCACAAAGTGCCTGCGACTGCTCTGATGATTTAAGCTCTGCGGCGAGCTTAAAGCTGTCCATCGTCCAGCCCATCTCTTTCATGACTACTTCCATTGTCCCGCGTGCACCAGAACCGGGGTTGCCGACATTAACGCGCTTTCCGACCAGGTCTTCGAACTTGGTAATGCCAGAATCGGCGCGCGCAACAACGGTAAACGGTTCTGGATGGACAGAGAATACAGCCCTTAATTCTTCAAAAGCACCATCAGGAAACTGATCCGGTGACGTACCGTTGTAACCATGGTACTGCCAGTCGGATTGCGCTACGCCCATGTCCAGGTCGCCTGCACGGATGCCATTGATATTCTTGACCGAACCACCAGTAGTGTGCGTGCACTTAATATCGTGGTCTTTTGTTCCTCGGTTAACAAGCTTACAGATTGAACCACCGACGACGTAGTAAACACCCGTCTGTCCACCTGTACCAATGGTGACAAAGGTTTCAGCCGATGCTGGAGCTGCGAGCACTGAGCTCAATACGATACCAGCGACTAGCGCTGGCTTTCTAAAAGTTACTGACATAATAGTGGGCCTCCGAAGGCTTGCTTACACAGAAAATCAAACGCGCATGGTCGAAGCTTTTTTAAAACCAGTTGACCGCTTGTTGTTGCTCTATCGTGCTGTGAGTGGCGCAATGTGAAAAGCCGTATGAGCACTGCCCGTGCTTCCACGGAAACTGTATCCCGCTTATTAAACTGTGTTCTGTGTATCGTAATACAGAGATATTCAGACAATAACCTATCAGACACGACCGTGCGTGCACACAACCGGTACGCAATTCAAGGTTATAACTGAATCGTCAAATAACGTATGTATGAGTGGTCATCGCTACGCAACCTCGCATTTTAATTCATGACCCATTTGGGTGAGGGTTAATTCGAATGGTTTTTCAGTCCATAGACATTGAGTGCCACACACACTACCGCCAAGCTATTCAGCGTTACTCAAGCTTCATGTTCTTTTATGCATTTGCAATGTCAATTTAATATTTTGGTTGGCTAAAACGCCCCGCAGGTTATCAGTCTATTCCTAAGTAGATAGAGCTTGATTAAACGCGTCGATACTGCAGAGCTCACAATCGAAATCCCTTTAGTTATTGTTTAAAGTTTGCTAACTTTGCGACAGGGTCGAGTTGCCCGTCGTTACTACCACTGGAGCCTTAAATGAATCAACACTTTTTTCATGCGAGCAAGTTCATTCAACGTGTGCGCCCATTCCTCATCGGTAAAAAAATACTGACATCAGCCATGAGCGCAATCGCTTTCGCACTCATTGCATTAATACCGAATGCGTTTGCGGATGAAACCTGTATGTCGCCTTACATGGCAAAAATTGCTGGACAGGAAGATTATGTATACGTATGGACGCTGGGAGCAGAAGGGGTCGGCGATGAGCAAGATAAGCTGGTCACCATTAGCGTCAATCCAAAGGCAGACAACTACGGAGAGGTCATCGACTCTCTATCGGTTGGTGGCCGTAATGAAGCCCATCACAGCGGTTTTACAGACGATCGTCGATTCCTTTGGGCAGCTGGCCTTGATAGCAATAAGATATTTATCTTTGATGTCCATACCGATCCTGCAAAACCGACGTTATCCAACACCATAGAAGATTTTGTTTCAGCCTCTGGCGGTGTTGTCGGACCGCACACAACGTACGCTTTACCGGGGCGTATGTTGGTTACAGGCTTGTCCAACAATCAAGATCACGGAGGTCGGACTGGCATGGTGGAATACAGTAACGATGGTGAGTACATTAAAACGCACTGGATGCCAACCGATGATGCTCTCAACGGTGCAACCAAATCCGGACAATTCGCGGATGGGTTTGGCTATGATGTTCGTGCACTGCCACGAAAAAACGTGCTTGTTACTTCATCGTTTACTGGATGGAATAATTACATGATGAACCTTGGGAAGCTCATGGGAGACGGTGAAGCCATGAAACGCTTCGGCAACACCGTGGTCATTTGGGATCTGCATACGCGTAAACCCAAAAAGGTCCTCGATGTCCCTGGCGCGCCATTGGAGCTACGCTGCGCGTGGAAAAAGGATAATAACTATTGCTTCACTACCACAGCGCTTACGTCTGAAATCTGGTTGATTTACGAAGATGAGAATCAGGAATGGCAAGCGAAATCGGTGGCAACTATAGGCGACCCGAGCAAAATACCGCTACCAGTAGATATCTCCATCTCTGCAGACGATTCGCGTCTTTGGGTGAACACATGGAACGATGGCAGCACGCGTGTATTCGATATTAGTGATGAGTTTGCACCTAAAGAAATCTATTCCAAAAAAATCGGTGATCAAGTCAACATGTTGTCTCAGAGTTGGGATGGCAAGCGTATGTACTACACATCTTCATTGCTCGCTAATTGGGACAAGCAAGGTGAAAACACAGCCGACCTGCAATATTTTAAAGCGTTCGACGTGAATGAAGGACAGCTTGAAGAGCAGTTTGCCATAGACTTTATTGCTGAAGGTCTTGGTTATCCACACCAGATGCGTTTTGGTGCTTACGCGTTGTATCAGTAGTGTTCGCTAAGGCAATGCCGTATCGAGCCAATCATCGGAGTCCTGATTTATGAATGTATTTCGATGGTTGGTTTTTACGGTTTTCGTCTGTGCAGGCCCTGCCCACAGCCATAATAACGAGCTGCACGAAAATACCGCGCCGATAGTATTAGCACCAGGCTATGAAGCATTAAGTTACAAAGCGCCTGTGCCCGGCACCTACGAATTACCGCCAATCCAGCCAGCTGCCAATGGAGCTGTGTTGCGATCCTCGGGGGACGACGCGCAACTGCATTCGCTTTTTGAAAACAAAATTGTGGTTCTGAGCTTCATATATCGAGCGTGCGACGATATCAATGGCTGTCCGCTTGCGACGTTCGTTATGCAGCAGTTAAAAAGCGAACTTGAACAAAACGAGCAATTAGCCGAAAAAGTAAAGCTGGTATCACTTAGCTTCGACCCTGCAAACGACACACCTGAAGAGATGCGCAAGTATCGTGACTCGTTTGGCAACGGTGCAGTGGACTGGGAGTTTATAACCACACGCTCCGACGAGCAGCTCTTCCCAATATTAGAGGAATACCAACAGCCGATTAGCAAAGTATCACGTGAGGAGGGTGGCACTACCATAAACCATATGTTGCGTGTTTTTCTGATTGATAGCCGGCGCTTTGTACGCAACATTTACAGTGTGTCGTTGCTGCACACAGATACCTTACTAAGCGATATAAAAACCCTGGTTGCGGAAAATCAACAAGACGCGCAAATCGCACGGCGTAATACTCCTTCTATTAATTACGCAGAATCGCGCGAAGGTTATGCAAACGGTGTGTATCGAAGTCAATCGACTTCTTTAGAGGTAAACGGTATCCAGATGAACTTGCTGGAAGAGGCGAGTGGTGGCGCCTTGGGCCTACCAAAGCTTCAATCACTGGCGCATTACACATCCGAACAAGTTCAGCTTGGGCGTAAGCTGTTCTTCGATCGGCGGCTTTCACACAACAACACTATTTCGTGCGCCATGTGCCATGTACCACAGCAGGGTTTTACGTCAAACGAGTTATCCACGGCCGTTGGAATGGAGGGCCGTACCGTACGACGCAATACGCCAACCTTGTTTAATGTGGCTTATTACGATCACTTTTTTCATGATGCTCGCGAAACCTCGCTGGAAAATCAAATCTGGCTACCGTTGTTGGCTCACAATGAAATGGCCAACCCATCAGTTGGGCAAGTGTTGAAAAAAGTGGCAGCTATTCCAGAATACCGAGAAGGGTTGCAAACAATATACGGTTCGGCAAAGCCGAGTATGCAGCAAATTGGGGAATTATTCGCAGCCTACCAAAGCACACTCATTTCAGCTAATTCACGGTTTGATCAATGGAAGTTCGGTGGTAAGCAAGATGCATTGTCATCATTGGAAAAACAGGGGTATGAGCTGTTTTCAACCAAGGCAGGCTGTATTGCCTGCCACACCATAGAACCGGACCATGCGCTTTTCACTGATCAACGGGTTCACAATACGGGTGTTGGTTTTCAGCGTGCCCACAACAATAATAATAAACCCAGACCAGTAACTCTGGCACCAGGCGTGGTGTTAAACATCGACCCTTCGGTGTATGCTGCGGCAGCAGAACAGCCTCAGCCCGATACTGGCTACTACGAAATCACGTTAGATCCTGACGATCGTTGGAAATACCGGACGCCGACTTTGCGCAATGTATCCATTACCGCGCCATACATGCATGACGGCTCGTTATCGAGTCTGACAGATGTCGTGGAATTTTATAACCAGGGTGGCATAGATAACCCCACGCACTCGTCGTTGATACAGCCACTGGGTCTCGATAATAATGAAGTTAGTGCGCTAGTGGCTTTTTTGATGAGTCTAACCGGTGACAATGTGTCGCATCTAATAGCCGACGCTATCGCAGCACCTATCGGAGATACCCGCGCATCGAACTGAGCTTTGCCGGTTATATGTCAGGCATTGGTGCATCAACTCTAAACTGGGCTGGTCTGTCTGCCTTAGAGTGCTTTGTTTGGCATTGGGTTTTTGTTCAGCACAGCTGACGATTTTGATCTTAGGTACGCAATAACCGGCTTTTCAAACCATTGATGAATGATGCCGGCAAGCACAATTGATATGACGATGGGTGTTAGCAGAATTATAAAAGACGATTCAACGCCATTTCGCTCTAGAATATTCATCCAGACATAGCCTTGGTTCTGGTGAACCAAATACAATGGGTACGAAATTACACCAATATACGTTAATGGTTTTACAGCAAGAAAGTTTAATTTCTCATAGCTGAATCCATAAAACAGTACATAAATCAACACCAGAATAATGGAATGCGGTATCGATTTATAGTAAAGAATAGCCGCCAGCAAGCTCAACAAAATAAGCACATGACGAAAAAGAGCTTCTTTCTTCGTGAACAGGTAGTAGAACTGTATCCCCGCAATAAAGTACATGCCATAGTCAAGAACTAAAAGCCATTCAATTTTTCTGGGCACCAGAACAAATAAGTTTGCATAGACCATGGCCAACCAGACGAAGGAAATTGCGGTTACGCTGGATAGTCTATTAAAATAAATGACTACCCCCATACACAAATAGAACGCAACTTCGGGCAGCAAAGACCAGTAAGCACCATCCACATTGCGAAAATCGAATATCCGTTGAATCATTGGAAAGTTGGCGAATAACGTAAACCAATCTCTTTCCAGAACATCTGCTCCATACGCTTTAGTAACCAAGAACGTGAGTACCATGCATAACCAGTATGTGGGGAACAGGCGCACAAATCGCTTGTAGTAAAACTCCTTGGCAGAGCTTATATTTTGCAAACTGAGGAAGATAACAAAGCCGCTTATCAAGAAAAACAATTGCACACCCAGGTGCCCATGCTTAAAATCCACAAACGGCGAGTACGTACCGTTTGGGAAATACACGGAGTATTTGTGTGTGTAGTGATAAAGCATCGCACTGAGAATAGCGATTGCTCTAAAACTGTCGAGCACGACAATACGTTGGTTCTTTACTGCGTCATTCATCGTGTTCTGTTTACAACGGACTTTTTCAGGTCGTTAGGTTAAAAGCTCAATTTTTCGGTGTAACTTCGGCTGATACCTGAAATATCTTGGCGTCAATTCCATGCGCTATTGTGTTACTGGACCAGAGCGGTAATTAGTAGTTTTGCCTATACAGGGACACAGGGTAACAAAACGGGTTGTTATTCCGTGTGAAATGATGGGAATTTCTGTAACAAAATGACTAACGGATTGTTTTTGATCAAGATTCCAGCGAAAAAATGAGACTTGACATGCAGATTTCGATCATTGGGAAGCACACGAAATCGAAAAATGCAGGGGGAGGCACCGCGGGCCCCTAGCAGAATCCGCAGTTTATCCTGACACGGTTTGACCCAATACGGTTTGTCCCTACACGCATTCAGGTTACTCACGGTGGCACGTGTTTGACGGGCTATTAACAAGTGGTACGGATGGAAACGGTATCTTCGTTCAGGCCACCCAATGGTTCTGGCTACAGGAAATCGTCCCTGCGTGGCGTGAACGTATCGATTAAAACGCCCGGCTCAATGCAAACACAACCGTGTTCCGCGTTCGTTGGAATGACAAAGCTATCGCCAGCACTCACTTCTGTTTTTGTGCCATCGACCGAAAATTCGAATCGACCGGATTTTACGAATGTCGATTGAATGTGCGGGTGATGATGTAGTTTTCCTTCTGCACCTTTTTCAGAAAAGTTGAAGGCAACGACCATTAAATCCGGGTGATCTGCCAGCACTTGGCGAGTCACTCCCGGATCGGTATCTACAACAGGGTAAGTTTTAATCATAATGAACCAGTCTAATAAAATTCAGGGGACAATACTCGGCCGCACAGGTATTAGCGATAGGCCATGAGCTTATCCTATTCGGCATGGTAGTTTAGCTAAAAAGCAGACCACCATTTAAATCGTAATTGGCACCGGTGACAAAAGACGATTGTGCACTGGCCAGAAACCACACCATGTTTGCGACATCGTCGGGAATGCCTTCACGCTTTAACGGTGTCGCACCCGCAACGTTTGTGCGTACTTCGGGCTTCGTGAAAATATTGTGAAAATCAGTGTCTATCATGCCAGGACAGATAGCGTTCACCCGTATATCGGGCCCCAGCTCTTTGGCCATGCCTCGCGTCATTGTCATAACAGCACCTTTTGAGCTTGCGTAGGGTATTGCGCCCGGACCGCCACCGTCTCTTGCCGCCTGCGATGCAATATTAATAATGCTGCCTTTTTCCATATGCGGCAAACAGGCTTTAATCATCAAGAAAATACTGGTGCAATTCAGTGCCATGACGTGTTGCCAGTGCTCTACCGACATTTCGGCAATGGTCTTTCTTGCAACCAGGCCCCCAGAGTTATTGACCAGCGTATCGATTTTGCCATAGGCACCGACTGCCGATTTAACCAGAGCATTGACATCCTCCTGTTTAGTTAAGTCAGCTTTTACGGCAATAGCGCTGCCACCATTTTCTGTTATCTGCTTCACGGAATTTTCAGCACCTTCGCTACTTGAGTGATAACTCAATACAACGTTCGCACCTTCGGCTGCCAATCGCAGGGCACATGCCTGCCCAATGTCGCGTCCGGCGCCGGTGATAATTGCCGTTGTATTTTTCATGCTCATGGTGTGATTCCCTGGATGTCAGCCTGATTAATTGTTTTTTCGCAAAAGCGCTGCCCTTATGTCAGCGAAGCCACTGCGATACACGCGTTTCAGTCTATTTCTGACCACACGCTCAATGAGTAGAATAATATTCTAGTATGTTAGATACTGCAAGGGCTTTCAAACCTGAACAGCGTTGTTATTGAGGATTCACCGTAGGGCGGGTGTTACTTCATGAAGTTACAGCACGCGATTGATGCAGAATGAACATGGGCAGAGATCGAATCGGGATCTGCCCATTAAATGAAAAGGCCGGACGATCATGCACTAAGCAGCTAATTGAGTACGCAGTTTGGTGAAATGCTCATCCCAACCTTTATCCAATGCCATGAGTAACCCCATTGCTGCATCGCCGAGTGCATCGCCGATACCTTCATGAGACAAAGACACGCGAGTGCCACCGGCAGCGTCTTCAAGTGTCCACTTCACCGTCGTGACAGCATCTCCCATTGGCTTAACGGTAAATGTGTAGATCAGCTCGGAAGGTGCATCGGCTTTAAGCACATCACCCCAGCATATTTTAGACTGTTGATCTGTAGCATCCTCCAGCAACGCATACGGTTGACCCTCACGAAGGTTTTCGTCAGCCGGATGAAACCATTCGCCAAGTTTGTCTTTTTCAGTCAGATACGACCAAACCGTTTCGCGGGATGCGGCCAAAAAAATCGACTTATGTATTGTTGTCGTGTTCATAGACTATTCCTGATTGTTGTTATGGTTTTCACTATGAGCTTGTTCAAGCTCGCTTTTTTCTATAACGCTTTTAAGTGAGTTCAATGCATCATCCCAGTACTGATTAAAGTAACTAAACCAATCGGCAATAGGCTTAACACCATCCGGATTCAAACTAGTGACCCTTTCACGTCCTCTCGGAGTCACTGTGATGAGCTCTCCTTCTTCCAGAATAGTGATGTGCTTTCTTACAGCCGTTCTCGTTAAATCAAACTGATCAACCACTTCTGTAATGGTCAGGTCGGCATTTCTAAGCCGCAACAAAATCGCGCGTCTGGTCGGGTCGCTAAGCGCTCGGAATGCAGGTTGTAAATGGCTGTTCATAACAGTGGTTCCGGTTGGCTTGGTGAGTGAGAATCAACGGTGAGACGAACCGACACTCACTAAGTTGTGCATTGCGTGCGTTTGAAATAACACCAAAAGGTGTTTCGTTTATATAACACCAAATGGTGTTGTGTCAAGCATTAACACTAATTGCTAAAGTTGGGGTGCGCGACAACGGTTGCGGATCAATGCAGAGCGCGCGTTTTCAGTTGTGCATGACGCGTTAGATGTCCCCAGGCACGCCGTAGCCTGGAGCAGCACTCGGGTTCAACGCGCGCGTGACATAATCGTCCAGTTGTGGCTTGTATAAGGCCCAAAGGCGCTCAAGTTGTTCAATGGGGCACTCGTCGGTCCAGTCGCAGCGCAAATCGGCCACGGGCCAGGATACCTTGTCAACAATTTTGAGCCCGGCAGAATGCACCGGCCCGGCCTCACCACCGGCCGCCAAACCCGCCTTGAGCGCACCCAGCAATCGATCGCCTATGTGCCCGTTTGAAGCGTTGTACGCGTCCACTATCGCTTGCGGGATACCCTCATTGGCTAGCAGATTTCCGCCGCTGGCGACATTTTGATCACGCGCTTCCGACCAATGACCCAACACTTTCCGGCCAGAATAAATAGCGCTGCCACCGCGATTGTCTACCACCAACAACTGCCGAAAGTCCATGTGATCGCTGATCTTCATCAACTCAATGACGTTTTCGCTGTCTGAACCTTCCGCAAGCAGTTCGAGCGCGCGTGTACCCAGCGAAGGGTCGGTAATATTCTGACTTGCCACCGCACCAACGCCTGCTTGAGCGAAAGAGCAACGGGCAGCGACCGCTGGTGATGAAGAGGATATTGCAACACCGAACATACCGCTGTCAGCGCAACGAGCAACCAGAGAGAAGGTCATCGGGAATTCCTTAACTGTCGATTAGGGCAGTATATACGGCCCGACACAGGCCAGTAGCGATTGTATTTGTCGCTTGCGCACAAGCGTTGGTGTCATTCGTAATCTGTTAGGTGAATACGCTGGCAGCATTGAGCCAGAAACGACAATAGCCGTAAATCTGTTGGCTCAATTCGCAGTTTAGGCTTGACGTTGAGCTCAAGAAACTGCCATTGTCCAGTCACGACGACTAATAAGAGCTGTAGCAAGTAAACGCATGCAAGTTGAAAAAACAGGAACCCTAATTGTGGGCGGCGGGCAAGCTGGCATAGCCATGAGCGAACACCTGCGTAATTGTGGGGAACCTCACCTTATACTCGAAAAAAACCAGTGTGCTCAAGCCTGGCGAACAGAGCGATGGGATTCGTTAGTGGCCAACGGTCCTGCATGGCACGATCGATTCCCTCATCTTGATATCGCCGATGTTG
Organism: uncultured Granulosicoccaceae bacterium; assembly: GCA_937922945.1. Classification (GTDB taxonomy): domain Bacteria; phylum Pseudomonadota; class Gammaproteobacteria; order Granulosicoccales; family Granulosicoccaceae; genus Granulosicoccus. Next base: position 41,167 of record CAKZUP010000032.1, on the reverse strand, counting down.
AACCCGATGGCTTTGCCTCTAAGGCGAGTATGGTTCGGTATTTCGAAGCTTATGCAAACATGATAAACGCGCCTTTGCGTTGTGGCGTTGAAGTGCACTCGGTTAAGAAAAAACAAGGCGCTTCTGGTTTTAATATAACAACTTCACACGGGCCGTTTGAAGCGAACAATATCGTCTCTGCAACCGGGCCATTTCAGATTCCGGTTATCCCGCCCATCATTCCAGCAACTGACTCGATAGTGCAACTGCATTCCAACGATTATCGCAACCCTGAACAGTTACCCGATGGCGCTGTGCTGGTTGTGGGTGCAGGTTCGTCAGGGACACAAATTGCCGATGAATTGTTGCGCTCCGGCAAACGTGTTTATCTCTCTGTTGGTCCGCATCAGAGACCGCCCCGAGCTTATCGTGGCCGCGACTTTTGCTGGTGGCTTGGCGTGCTGGGGAAATGGGACCTTACTGCTATGGAGCCGGGTAAGGAGCACGTGACTATTGCTGTGAGCGGGGCACACGGTGGCTTTACTGTCGATTTTAGAGAGCTTGCCAACAGAGGCATGACGTTGCTTGGGCTCACAGAATCCTTTGCTAATAATACGCTGCGATTCGCAGACGATATCGCGCAGAACATCGCTGAAGGTGATGCCAATTACCTTGCTTTACTTGAAGAAGCAGATGAATTTGTTGAGCGTAACGGATTACATTTACCGGCTGAACCGAGTGCACACGTAATAGGCGCTAACCCGGATTGTGTGAACAAGCCAATAAGGGCACTCAACTTTACCGAGGCCAATATTAACTGTGTCATTTGGGCCACCGGTTATACAACAGACTATAGCTGGCTTGATGCCGATGTCTTTAATAGCAACGGTAAACCACGTCATGAAAGAGGCGTATCGTCCGTACCTGGCATTTATTTTCTGGGCCTGCCGTGGCAATCGCGTCGAGGTTCAGCGTTCATTTGGGGCGTATGGCATGATGCGAAATATTTAGCTGATCAAATTGCCAAACAGAACAGTTATTTTGATCACCACCGCAGCCGGCTATCGACTGCGACTTAACGCGGTGAGAAAGTACATTCATTAGCACAGACAATCAGGACAGACGAGGAAGCTAAGTGGCGCATAAGCGAATACGCAAATTCAATACAAAAGACACATACCCGGAGCAAAATCTGAACAACGATTTATGTCAGGCTGTTGTTGCCAGAGGTGCCATGGTGTTTCTTCGTGGGCAATGCCCGCAGAATCTGGACGATGCGAAAAATCTGGAGAGCCACGATCCTGTCGAGCAAACCCATAAGGTGATGCAAAATATCAAGCAACTTATTGAGGAATGCGGTGGTCAGATGGAACACTTGGTAAAAGTCGTCGTGTACATCACCGATGTTCGACACAGAGAGGCCGTATACCGAACCATGGGTGAGTACATAGAGGACGTTTATCCCGTATCAACTGGCTTGGTTGTACAAGCGCTAGCGCGTCCAGAATGGTTGGTTGAGATAGACGCAACGGCGGTGATTCCGGACACATAGCAATGGGTTATGGTTATTAATTAAAGTTACGGTGGACGATACGTGGATGCAAAAATCCGAGTTACCAATATCTGATTTGCCTTTGAAGGGTGTACGTGTACTCGATTTTACGCACGTGTTGGCCGGCCCGTTTTGCACCTATCAACTTGCTGTCATGGGCGCAGACGTTATAAAAGTAGAATCTCAGGAGTGCATAGACATGATGCGCTTCAACGGGCCGGATGCCGCGTTTGCAGAACAAGATATGGGGCTGGCTTTTCAAGCTCAATCTGCCAACAAACGTGCGTTGGTGCTCGACTTGAAACAAGGCAATGCGGCCGCTGTGCTCGATCGACTTGTTCGTAGTGCTGACGTACTGGTCGTAAATTATCGAAAAAGCGCAGCGCAAAAACTGTCTATTGACTACGATCGAATCAAAGCCACAAATCCAGCCATTATCTATTGTTCTTTATCCGGATATGGTCAAACCGGACCCAAAGCGGATCATCCTGCTTACGACAACGTTATACAAGCCTTTTCAGGTCTTATGGCTGCAACCGGTACAGAAGAATCCGGCCCTGTCAGGGTTGGGCCACCAGTACTTGACTACGGAACCGGTGCGCAGGCCGCAATGGCTATAATGGGTAGCTTGTTTCAGCGTGAGCGCACGGGTATTGGAAATTTTATTGATATCGCCATGCTCGATTCAGCACTGATGTTAATGAGTTCAATCGTAGCCGAAACCGCGAAAACTGCTAAGCCGCCGACACGAATGGGCAACCGCAGCGCAAGAGCTACTTACGGTTGTTATACAACGCGTAAGGGTGAAATAATGATTGGTGCCTACACTCGGCAGCAGATGAGTAAACTCTGGCGTGCACTAGGAAAGAGTGAAAAAGCTGCGCAGATCGAACAGCGTGAGCATCTAAGTATTGATGAGTCATTCAACGAAGACACCGAACAGCTCTGCAGCATTTTTATAACCCGTAGCGCGCAAGAGTGGGAAGCTATTTTAATTGCTGCTGATGTTCCTGCCGCAAGGGTTCGCACACTGGATGAGTGCATGCGTGAGCCCCAGCTTCAATCGCGCAGCGTGCTGCAAAAAATAGCCAACGATGTTACCCAGGATAAGCAAGATCTCACTGTGCCGGTATCGGCATGGCAGTCTTCGGTGGGGTCGCCTCGCGTTACAACAGCACCTCCAACTGTGGGTGAACATACTGCTGAAATCCTAACTGAATTGGGCTTTAACGATGACGAAATAAATCGTTACTGCGAAACGCTGCAATGCACAGGTAGCACGACAGAGTCGCAATATTAAAGCGTATTGTTATACTGCGATACAGAAGTTACGATGCTGAGATGCAACTGACTTCATAAACCAATCAGAAATCAAGCGTGTTTGTCGTCAAATACTGATTTAACGTTTTTAGCATGGCATCGCAACGATCAAGCTGTTCAATGGCAATAAATTCGTCTGGTTTGTGGCCTTGGTCCATCGAGCCGGGACCACAGACAACAGTGGGAATACCCACTTTTTCAGAAAACAGCCCGCCCTCGGTGCCAAATGCCACAAACGTCGTTGTTGTCGTACCAACCAATGACTTAACGAACTCAACTACCGGTTCGTTATCGGATGTGTTGAGCCCGGGGTAGGCATTCCAGACATCAAATTCAATCGCGGCTGCCGGCGCGATGTTTTTTGCTTTTTGCACAATACGCGCTGCAGCAGTTTGAATATCAGCCAACAGTTGCTCGGGATTATCGTGTGCGGTATGACGAATTTCAAAATACACGGTACACAAATTCGGCACAATATTTAGCGCCTGATCGGTAACAATACGCCCGACATGAACGGTGGTGTAGGGTATATCCGAAGCGTTTGCATCGTTCATATCGTAGGCTTGCTGGATGTCGATTTGTTTTTGACGAAGCACGTTAACCAGATCGCAGGCGAGATGAATGGCGTTCACCGCGTTCGGAGCAAGCGCTGAATGGGCTTCCAAACCAATGCATCGCGCGACAACCGACATTTTTCCTTTGTGCTTGGTGGCCACATTCATGCTGGTTGGCTCACCGACAATACACATTGCAGGCTTCACCGGAGCTTGCTGCAACATCTGCAACAACGAATGAACGCCTACACAGCCTATTTCCTCGTCGTATGAAAAACCCAAGTGAAGCGGGGTGGCTAGTGTGAGTTTGCTCGCTTGAATTGCTGCGGCCAGTGAACAGGCAACGAACCCTTTCATATCGGCGGTGCCACGTCCATACAGCTTACCGTTATGCTCGGTAAGACTGAACGCAGGTTTAGTCCAATCCTGGCCGTCAACGGGCACAACATCGGTGTGGCCTGAAAGCATCACGCCGGGTTTATCATCAGGCCCGATCGTGCAGTAAAGATTGGCCTTGGAACCGTCTGGGTTCGGAAATATAGTCGGGCTCAAACCATGTTGTTGCAATAACCCCTCTACGTAGCTAATGAGCGATTTATTGGGCAATCGGCTGGTTGTATCAAATTGAATTAGCTGCGCCAATATTTCGCGTGAGGAGATCATGGTCATGTGTTTTGCTAAAAAACTTTAATGTCAAGAGAAACCAGTGGTCTTGGTGAATCTGCTAGAGCCGTGAGATCGTAATGGCATACAGTAGAAAAAACGCCGTTAACAAGACCAGAGCCACCACACGCTGTAAGTGATTATCTCGGTTTTTGTTGGAAAATCGGATAACCAGTACCGCTGCGAACATCATTATTATTCCGGACAGTAGCGCAGCGATACCCCAGAAATTAGTTAGATTGCGGAGCCCGTGCCAAAACGTATTCCATGCACCGGCGCAGAACACGATACCACCCAACGCTCTAAACAACCAACCGGGCAGGCTATTCGCCGTTGTTTTTGCCAGTTGAGCTATCAAACATAGAATTCCAACAAGCATGCACACAGTAACAATCGTACCCATTGGCAGCATTTTAAATTCCTCTCGTTTGTTTTTTCTGGTGTGTATTTCTATTGCTTAATATGAATAGATGAGTATTCACTGGCTGAGCCAATGATCAACCCATTCGCTCCGATAACCATCGTTGCGCCATAGAATCGGAAAAAAACTCTCATCCATAGCATCGGTGCCATGTCGTTTATAACGGCTATAGATTGGACTATTATTCGTGTGATGGAAGCAAGCGTTACTTGAACAGCAATCTGAAACCACAGATCGACGATGATTGCTTCCTGAATTAACCCCCGACCCGTGCCATGTTTTACCGTGGTGAAAAACAACGCTGCCAGCAGGTACTTCAATGTGCGTTATTAACTCGTCTACATTGGTAACGCCGGCCTTATGCGCCGCCGTTCGCATCTCCGATAGAGGGTCTTCTGGTGCGTGAAATTGCTCTATTGCTCCACTGAGTGCCCAACGGTGGGAGCCACGCACATATTCTATGGTTCCTTCATTAGCATGCGTGGTGTCCAGCGTCATCCAGCATGTGATCATTTCTGAGGGGACTATCCATTTCTGGTAACTGTCGTCTTGATGAAAGCCCCGTGCTGGTCCAGTTGTCGACAATGACTTGTTGATGATTGTTGTAGTTCATTGCAGTTATCTTTCGTGGAATTATTTGTTTAACAGATCAAGGAATTTGTTATCCGCGCTTTTGATATAGCCAGGAACATCTTCAAGCCACGTTGTCTGAACTTTCTGGTCATAATTAAGGTATAACTTCCCATCAACGATACGCCACTGTTCTGGTTCAATTTTTACAAGGTAATTCTGCGAGACACCGTATGCGCAGTAACCACCGTATTGAGGTGCATAAGCTTCAGGGTCGTTTTCGAACAAGTCGGCATGTTCCTGGCTGGAAAAGTGCCATGTTGCATCGTTCCATTGGACAGCAAACGCTTCATCACCTTTCACCGGTTTACTGAGCGTGAAATACGCCACGGTGTCGTAGCCGCGAATGGCAATTCCAGATTCCTTGTATGTGCCAAAAAGCCCTTGTTTCTCAAGCGTGTTTATTTTCTGGGCGGCGAATGCGCTTGTTGCGAACAAGAGTGTGCAAATGGACACTAGTCGAATGAATATTTTCATGGAATTCCTCGTAGCTTTAATCGGTTGGCTTACTCGTTGGTCCAGTTTACCTATCGAAAAGTTCAAAGATTATCGATAAGCTCATAGTTTGGTCCTTCAATGGAGCTTGTTTTCAGCCAATGTTGCTTAATTTCATCATTATGCCATGCGATCAGATATAGGGCTCTCATCCATTTGCGCGGTTAAATGGTGAGTTAATTTCTCAGCAAGCTCGGCACGCACAGTGAAATAATTTGCATCTTCCCACAGGTTATTAGTCTCCTGAGGGTCGGTGCGCAAGTCGTATAACTCACCCCAATTTTTATCAAGATACATCGTGTAGCGAAACTGCTCGCTAACCAGTGAGCGAACTCTGGCGGGTTGTTCGAAACCAAGCCGTCGACCACCATCATTGTATTCAATTAGCAGTTCTTGGCGTTCAGGTTCGGACACCTTGTTAATTGCCGGTAATAAGCTTCTTCCCTGCATCCCATTAAATGGCTCAACGCCTGCACGATCCAGAATCGTTGCCGCAATGTCGACAGTTGACCCTAGCGCTTTAGTTGAGCCTGTGTTTTTACTATGCGGGTCGGACCAAATAAACGGCACACGCGTAATACTTCGAAAAGGCAGAGCACCTTTGAGTAACATGTTAAAGTCGCCCAGATAGTCACCATGATCTGAGTTATAGCAAATAATCGTGTTTTCAGACTGACCATTTTGTTCCAGGCACGAAACAATGTCGCCAATTGCATCGTCCACAAACGCTATCATTCCTGCTGTTAGTGCCATGGCTTCCTTTAACTGTTGGTCATCGAGCATCATGGCGGTTTGTGCCGTTGTTTGACCACCACCGTTTTTCCAATTGTCGTGAAGCCACCGCATAGGTATTGTCGGGTTCCTATGTTTTGAATAGGGTAGATCGACGTTAAAGTCATCCGGGGAATACAAATCCCAGTATTTACCAGGCGGATTAAACGGATGATGCGGGTCAGGGAAGGAGACAAAACTAAAAAACGGACCGTCAGTCTGTTTGCGAGCGTTAAGATAATCAATCGCTCTATCGCGAACGTATGCGGTAGGATAAAGCGCCTCAGGTATTGGGGTGCGATAGGCCTGCGGGCACGAGTAGTTATGTGGCAACTGATTCGCATTGTCATGCAAGGCTTCCCAGTTGGCGGCATGATCACGAAACCATTGCAGGTAATGCCCGCCGCACCGATCACCATGGCTTGTTACTACATCGGTATGTTCAAAACCATAGTAGGGCAAATTCATTTTAAAGCGCGTGTTGTCAGTATAGTTAGCCGGTTCTTCTTGCGCATAGTCTCCTGCATCAACTTTCCATGCTTCGCCATTGCCGTTGTCGTCTCGGGCCATGGGAGCCATCCCGGTAAACGGTTGTAAGTGCGTTTTACCGATGGCGGCTGTGTGATACCCGGCATTGTTGAGTAGATCGACAAACGTATTGGCCGACAATGGCAAACGGCAACCGTTGTATCGCAAGCCGTGAAGTGAAGGGTATCGCCCCGTCATTAATGATGCCCGATTAGGCATACACACCGGTGAGGCTACGTGGAAGTTGTCAAATCGCATACCACCGCTGGCGATGGAATCGATATTGGGTGTTTTCAGGACAGGGTGCCCGTAACAACCTAACCAATCTGCGCGTTGCTGGTCTGTGATAAAAAACAAAAAATTTGGGCGTTTATCCACGTTATCTCTGCCTTTAACAAATAGGGTGAACTGCACAAAAGCCCGCAGCGCATGACACCGTTACGTTATTAACCGTAACGATATTCCGGGTTTGACGATTAATACCAATCCCGGCTGCACCGCGAGGGCTCGCTTATTCGCGCGGTGGGTGAAAACTATGACTGGAGAGTATAAACTACCCGCTTGAATATAATAAAGAGACTGGTGAGACATGCGCGCGTTTTTCGTCAATATCAAGTGCAATCCAGGTGCGGTATACGATGTGGCCAATGAGATAGCAGATCGCGACATTGCATCTGAAATCTATTCAACTGCTGGCAAATTCGATTTATTGGTTAAGCTGTATTTAGAAGACGATACCGATGTCGGCCAATTTGTGAATACCCATATACACACGGTAGAGGGTATTCGTGATACTGAAACGCTAGTGACGTTTAAAGCCTTTTGAAAAACGCTTTGAATGTTCGTCAGGCTTTTTCATTTATCGTCTCGTGCTATATTTTTATTGGTTTTGCAGACTTTTTTTGCGATTAGAGTTTGGCGATTAGAGTTTTCCGGTTAGCGTACGCCGATTAGCGTACGCCCATGAGTTTACAATCAGTGTTGGAAACTAATTAGTCTTGCCACTCATTGGCGAAGTTTTTCGGAATAAGCAAATTGTGTTTTCCCAAATCTGTTACGGATGTTTCGCCGCATAAAGCCATCGATAAATCCAGCTCTTTATGAATAACTTCTAAAGACTTTGTTACGCCTTCTTGCCCCATAGCGCCTAAACCATAAACATACGCGCGGCCGATGTGCGTGCCTTTCGCTCCCATAGCCAGTGCTTTGAGCACGTGTTGGCCACTGCGGATACCACTATCGATATGGACCTCAATTTTATCGCCCACAGCATCCAGAATAGACGGCAAGGCCGTAATGGAACTTATCGCACCGTCTAGTTGACGACCGCCGTGGTTGGATACCACAATTGCATCTGCACCGACATTCAACGCCATTTTTGCATCTTCGGCATCCAGAATTCCTTTTAAGATAACCTTACCTCCCCACATCTTTCTGAACTGCGCAATGCGCTCCCAATTCAAAGACGGGTCAAAGGCTTCTGCTGTCCAGGATGATAGAGAAGAAGGGTCTGTTACACCTTTTGCATGCCCGACAATATTGCCAAAGGAACGTCGAGGCGTGCGCAGCATTTCAAGGCCCCAGGGTATTTTGGTTGCCATGTTTGCAATTGACTTGACTGTTAACTTAGGTGGAGCCGATAATCCGTTTTTCAAATCCTTGTGCCTCTGACCCAGAATTTGCAAGTCGACGGTAATCACCACTGCCGAACAATTAGCCGCTTTTGCACGATCGAAAAGACGTTGCATAAAATCATCGTCTTTTAAGGTATACACCTGGAACCAGAAAGGCTTGGTGGTTGCGCTGGCCACATCTTCTATCGAGCAGATAGACATGGTAGACAAGGTGTAGGGCACGCCGAATGCTTCCGCTGCACGGGCTGCTTTGATTTCACCATCAGCCGATTGCATACCCGTTAGACCTATTGGAGAGAGTGCCACCGGCATGGATACGCTTTCACCAATCATGGTGCTGGCAGTACTGCGCCCAGCCATGTCCATTGCAACACGTTGTCGCAGACGAATTTGATCAAAATCTGCCGTGTTGTCGCGAAAAGTTTGCTCAGTCCAGCTACCGGTTTCCGCATAGTCGTAAAACATCCGCGGCACGCGTCGAGCATAGCGCTTTTTTAAGTCATCTATATTGGTTATCACTGGCTTGGTAATTATGGGCATTACTTACCTTTGCATTTTATAGGTGGGTATGTTCATGCAGAAAGCATACGGCATTTATCAGCCTTTATGCGTCAACAATTCCTGAGTTATCTTACTGTCTGGGTTTTTAAGCCCTTCAATAACGGTAAAGTGATTATGGTCACTGTCTATAACACACTTAATATCGGCATCGAGCCCTTGCCATACCAGTTCCAGTAAACGCGCCTGACGGATAAACTCTGGTCGTTCACCACCACCGACCCAAGCCGTCATACTTGTGTTTTTAATGGGCCGCTGCAAAATGGCACTTTCGTTGGATGCTTCTTCGATATCGAGACGAAGTGATTCATTCATTTGCGTATGCAGTAACGGGCGAAGTTCATGCAGCCCACTGATTGATACTGTGTGTTGTATGCGTTGCTGAACGTTCAATGGAAGCGGGCTGTTCTCGCATGCCATTCGGCTTACCAGATGACCGCCGGCAGAATGCCCAGTAATTCTGATTGGTCCACTCACCAGTTCAGATGCCTTCACAATAGCTCGGCCGATTTGATTGGTGATATCGCTAATGCGAGCTTCGGGAGCGAGTGTATAGCTTGGCAAGCACACCGCCCATCCGTTGGCTCGAGCACCTTCTGCCAGATCGGTCCAATAGGATTTATCCAATCTAATCCAATAGCCGCCGTGCACAAACACCACTAAGCCTTTTGGTGAAGCATCGGGCCACACTATGTCAAATAACTCACGAGCGTGCGCCCCATAGGGCACATCGATATCAATACGTGTGTTTTGCGTGCTTGCATCGGTGCGGTATTGCTGGGCTCGCTTGGTCCAGAACGCAGGGAGTTCCTGCGAATCAGGTACGTGTGCCATGTTGGCAAATGCATCGTCCCAATCTACCGCTTTCATATCAGATACCTTATGGTTAAGCTGCGTCTGGTTTAATCATTTAGGCCAACTATCTGAACCATTCAAGTGTGTTCAGTCACGCCGCATCCCAAATCCCAGAATAAGCCGGCCATCATTTGCATAGATTCGCAGCAAATGGATTTTAAAACATGTTCATTGGGAGCGTGCTGATTGCACCCGAGATAACTGTGAGGAATCCATATTGTCGGCATGCCGAGCACATCGGCAAAACAGTCGTTAGGCAGTGAGCCTGCCAGGTTCGGCAGGATATGCGGGTCTTTATTCGTTGTCATTTTCAACGAGTCGCGTACATAGGTAACCCAGGGATGGTCTGAGTCTAACCGTGTGGCGTTGAATCTACCGGTGTCTACCGCCGCTATATCCACTTTTTCGAAGCCATGTGCATCTAAATGGCGTCGCAGCGAGGGCAGAATATCATCCACATTCGTGCCAACAACAAAGCGCAGCTGACAACGCGCCCACGCCCTCGGCGCTATGGCATTCACGGGTGATTCAGGGTTACCGGCCTTTATCGCCTGAATAGTAAAGCTGTTCCAACCATACGCTCGTTCAGCCGGTGTTAGTGCTTCTTCGCCCCAATGAATATCGATGGTGGGGCCATCATCAGAACCAATAGGTAGCTGTTTTAGCGCCTCGCTCAGTTTGGAGCTCAGGCTCGTTGGGCGCCATTCAGGTATGGCGAGCTGACCTCGCGAATCGGTGATGCACGCCAACGCCTGAGTCAGGACGATAACAGGGTCGGCAAGTAAGCCGCCCCAGTTGCCGGAGTGATGAGCGCCGTCACGCAGATTAACCATTAGATCGAAACTTAAGCCACCTCTTGAGCCCATGAACAGGGTTGGAGTGGTGGCAGATAAGCGCGGACCATCAGAGGCGATAAGCACATCGGCTGTTAACGAGTCGCGATGCATGCTCATCATTTCAGCCAAGCCGGGTGAGCCTATCTCTTCGCTCATTTCCAACACCATTTTTACATTAAACCCAAGCTGACCTCGCACCGACAACACCGATTCCAGTGCGCAGATGTTAATCAAGTGTTGCACTTTGTTATCTGCGGCCCCTCGACCAAACCAGCGATCATCTTTTTCCGTGAGTTCAAATGGTTTTAAACCGGCTTGCCATTGATTATCCTGGCCCCAAATAACATCACCATGCCCGTAGGTGAGCACCGTGGGTAGTGACTCATCTTCTATTCTGCTGGCTAGCAGAAACGGGCCACCGGATAATGTGGTACTTGGGTTTTGATGAATTCCGCTTTCAAAACCCATAGCATTCAAACGTGGCTGAATTGCCGATGCGAGGTATTCGTGCAATACAGGTGCTGATTCAGGGTTCTGACTTTCAGTACGATAGGACACTAGCTTGGCTAAATCATCTCTTAATCGCCCGCTGGCGTAATAGTGTGTTGCGTGATTAATAGCGTCGTTACGAGACATTCAGATTCCAGCAATTAGTCATCGCGCACATGAGCGCGTTCGATCGGCCAGCTTATAAAGTAGGGGATATCAAGATCAATAGCTAACGTAACCGAGCTCTCGCAGTAGTTAAGCGCAACCGGATAACGGTCATTGCGAACGGTGTGCACAATAACGGTGCCAATACTTTTCCCAGAGCTGGGCGTATGCCACATTCACCTTAACTCTTTATACGCATTTTTAATGTATGGTTCGGCCTGCTTGGGAACGGTTTGGCGTTCGATCATTCGGCGAATCAGTGGCGGCTCGATTCCGCGATGCAACCTGTGTAAGGTCTCTGTTATGCCCGAGTCGGAGACTGTGCGGCGTTGGTTGTGGCGGATGTATTCTATCCAGGTTGCTACGTAGAATTTTTCTGTCCAAATATTGGGATTTTCCAAATCTCTGAGCAATGACCATCTTCGCGCACCATCGCGGATTCTGGTGCGACGTCTTAGCGTCATTGCCTCCAGAAACGCTGGAATATCTGCCTCACCAATATCGAAATCCACCGTTATCATAATCGGACCGGTTTGTGGTTTCAACTGCAGTGCCAATGCTGGTTCTATAAATTGGTTTAACGGGTCAAGATTTAGCTTGTCGAATTCTGGCAATGGAAATTTATAACACGCAAGTGCTGCAAGTATTACGGCCACTGCAGAGGCCAGCAACGCGGTTTGCAAACCATGGTGTTCAGCCACTGCCCCCCATAGCCAACTGCCCAGAACCATCCCTGACGCGTTGCACATCATATACAGCGACATAGCGCGGCCGACAACCCAGCGTGGCGTAGACAGTTGTAATGACACATTGAGCAGTGCGTTGGTGGTAACCCAGCAGGCACCGCATAGCAATAATGCCAGCGCAGCGGTGAGCATGCCAGGACCAACGGCTAGCAAAACGGTGCCAAGGGCTGTCAACGTAAACGTGATACGCGTAATGGTTTCATTATTGAACTGCTTGCGGATACGAGGGTTAGCAAACGCACCTCCGACCGCACCTAAGCCAAATAATCCCAACATAAAACCGTACGTGGACGCGCCGCCACCGAGTAGGTCACGTGCAACCAGTGGTAGCAATGCCTGAATGGCAATAGCCGAGAGACCAAACAAACACCCTCGTAGAATGATACTCAATAGATTGGGCGACAGACTCACATAGCGAAAACCTGCGCCTGTTGCCCGAACAAATCGTTCTCGAGGCAGAGCATTTGCAACGGTTGGTTTTCGCCACAACGCCAAGGCAACAATCAGTGCAACGTAGCTCAGCGCATTCATGGCGAAAGCGGCGGAGGCACCCGCCGCCACGATAATTAATCCACCAAACGCGGGTCCGATACTGCGCATCATGTTAAACGACATGCCGTTGGCCATGACGGCTGAGGGCACTTGTTCGCGCGGGACGATATCACCAACGGAGGCTTGCCATGACGGGTTATGCAATGCGCCACCGCAGCCAATAAAAAACGTAAAAATTAACAACAGCCATGGCGTTAACAGACCGAAGTAGGTGGTGAGCGTTAACAGCGTTGCAGCGACCAACATGAATATCTGGGCGACAAGCATAATTCTGCGCCTGTCATAATTATCTGCCAATACGCCTGCAAAGAGCGATAAAGTCACGATGGGCAACGATGTAGAAGCCGTAACCAGTGCAACCATCGATTGAGAATCGGTTAGCGTTGTCATTGTCCAGCCAGCGGCCACAGCCTGAACAAGCCCACCAAGGTTCGATATCAGTGTCGCGAACCAGAGTGATCTGAACACAGGGTTTTTGAAAGGCGCAAGCGGTGTTGAGGCTGCGCTGGGTTCTGCTGAATTCATGATTGTATTAGTTCAACTCAACCCGCAGGGCATTGTTATGGAAGCTGCAAGGGCTGAGTCTAGCAGTATTAATAGCAGGCGTTTCCAGCGCCAATCAAACGCGGAACACGTTAATTTTGTCCATTCGCAGGTCTTAGCGCATTTCCGGAAGGGGTTCATGGAAATAAATCACCCATCCGCGCGATGACTCCTTTACCATCTCACTATCTCAGAGCTCTGTCAGCTAAGTCCTCGTTTGGCTTAACCGATAGTGAATGCTGGCACCACGGGAGTGATCGTTGAGCGCGTATTTATTAGATTGGCTGAACTTGTTGGGTCGTTGGGTACACATGATTACCGGCATCGCGTGGATAGGTGCTTCGTTCTACTTTATCTGGCTGGATAACCATCTGGAGGCACCCAAGGCAAGCGAAGATACAGACAAGGGCGTGTCGGGTGAACTCTGGTCTGTCCACGGTGGTGGAATGTATCACGCGCAAAAGTATCAGCTCGCTCCCGCTGTGTTACCAGATACCCTGCATTGGTTTAAATGGGAGGCTTACACAACCTGGATTTCAGGCATGTTTATGTTGGCCCTAATGTACTGGTACGGGGCCGAGATTTACCTGATTGACCCACGCGTGGCTGAACTCTCAAAGCCTGTAGCGATACTCATCGGTGCAGCAGTCATTGCATTGGGTTGGATTGCATACGACTGGTTATGTAAAAGCGACGTTGGTAAAAACGAGCGAAATATGTCGCTTATTATGTTTGTGGTGCTATCGGTGCTGGCATTCGTTCTCTGCCAGATATTCAGTGGAAGAGGCGCCTATATGCACTTCGGTGCCATGCTCGGTACGATTATGGTAGGCAATGTGTTTTTCGTCATCATCCCCGGCCAGAAGGATCTGCTTAAGGCGAAGAATGAAGGCAGGCTGCCAGACCCCATACACGGAATTCGTGGTAAGCAACGCTCCGTACACAATACCTATTTTACCTTGCCTGTTCTTTTCGTGATGATCAGCAACCATTATGCAATGACCTACGGTCACGAATTGAATTGGTTAATTCTCATTGCCATAACCATGATTGGTGCACTCATTCGTGTGTACTTCGTTGCGCGGCACAAAGGCAAGGCATCACTTATACCCATCTTTGCCGCCGCTGCTATTCTGGTTGCCATCATTGCACTGATGGCGCCCAAAGCAGCTGCGCCATTATCAACTAACGACAATGCAAAACCAGTATCGTTAGCGGCTGCGCACGAGATTGTCATGGCCAGATGCAGTTCATGTCACGCCATCGAACCCACACAGCCCGGATTTGCCGCAGCACCAAACGGCATTGTATTTGAGACAGAAGAAGACACGCTTCGACACGCTGCAGCCATACACTTGCAAACCGTTGTCACCAAGGCAATGCCAATAGGGAATTTAACGGGTATAACAGATAAGGAGCGACAACAGCTGGACCAGTGGTATTCGCAAGCCAAGCAGTAGCGATGCGTATACGGAGCATCGTCCAGCATGAATTGAACAATAATTTATGACGCTAATTTATTACGCCATAGGCCATAAACAACCGGGAGACAATTTTTGGATACCACTGACATGCAAGCTGGGGTTATAAAGTCCCAGGATAGTCTGGAGCAGATTCGCTGGAACATACTGGGCCAGACGTATATTCCAAAACAACTCACCGACGATTGTTTTTCATGGCATGCAAGCCTGCCGCCCGATACCTTCGTTCCGCCTCATATCCATCCCGATCAGGATGAATTCCTTTATATTCTGGAAGGCAAATTCGACCTGCTGCTCGACGGTGTTGAACACACGGCAGAGCCCGGCGATCTGGTCACGCTTCCGCGCGGTATTCCTCATGGCATTTACAATAAATCTGACATCACTATCAAAACCCTGTTCTGGGTGACTCCCTCATTGCAGCTTTACGATCTGTTCTGGGCGTTAAACAATTTAGGCCCGACCGCCGATCCGGCTGAGGTCGTCGCAGTCTCAGCTGCCCATGCAATAGACTTCCTGCCACCACCGGAAGAAGCGGAGTAGCACGCGTGACTGTTCTTATTGCCGGTGCCGGTATTGGTGGACTAACAACGGCACTCATGCTGCATCAGCGCGGTATCAAAACCCAAGTGTTTGAGCAGGCCGCACACGTCAGGGAAGTAGGTGTTGGTATCAATACATTGCCGCACTCTATCGCTGAGCTCGCGGAACTGGGGTTGCTTGATCGCCTGGATAAAGTGGGTTTGCGTACCCGTGAATTGCGATATCTTACCCGCACAGGACAAGAAGTCTGGCGTGAGTTACGCGGAACGCACGCGGGTCACGAACATCCACAATTCTCTATTCATCGTGGCAGGCTACAAAAGCTGTTGTTCGATGCGGTGGTTGAACGATTAGGAATCGATGCGGTTAAAACCGGTTTGTGCCTGGCGGGCTTCGTTCAGGATGAAGCTGGCGTGAGTGCGCACTTCACCGATTCATCCGATGGGTGTTCATCGCATACCGCGCGAGGCGAAGTGCTGGTCTGTGCCGATGGCATACACAGCGTGGGGCGACGGCGATTCTACCCCGATGAAGGACCTCCAAGCTGGCAAGGCGTTGTGATGTGGCGTGGCGCAGTCGAATGGCCGGTATGGGAAGACGGCGAAACCATGGCGATAGCGGGCGGGCTCAGTGGCAAATTGGTTTTGTATCCTATTGCCCCTATCGAAAACGGCAAGCAACTGATGAACTGGGTGGTGAATGTTCGTTTGGCCGATGGCAGTGTCTCGCCACCGCCCCCTGAAAGCTGGTCCAGGATGGCATCGTTGGCCAAAGTGCTTCCCTATGCCAAACGATTTCACGTACCGGGCATCGATCTGGACGCATTGGTGCGCGCAAGCCCAGCGATATTCGAATACCCGATGGCAGACCGAGATCCGCTGCCTCGTTGGACACACGGTCGCGTAACCTTGCTTGGTGACGCTGCTCATCCGATGTACCCCGTTGGCTCAAATGGCTCCGCTCAGGCGATTCTGGACGCGCGCTCGCTTGCTGACAACCTTGCACGAGCAGAACACCCTCGTGAAGCGCTGTACCGCTATGAACAAGAGCGTCTAGACAAAACCAGTGACGTAGTGCGCAATAATCGCGTTGGCGGTCCCGAACGGGTCATTGATGAAGTCGAGAAACGTGCACCGGCAGGCTTTGAAGATATTGATAAAGTCTTGAGCTTTGATGAGCGTCAGGCTATTGTCAAAGGGTACGCAAAGATGGCAGGTTTTGCCGCGAAGAAGTAGGCTTACAGCCAGCAATACAAAACCTGCGCAGGCGAATGCCGGTCTTGACATCGCAGACAACCATTAACATGACAGATACAACTTTAGGAGTCGTCCGTGCAACAACTTATTAAAACCACCATTGCAAGCGCGCTGTTTGCAACGTTCATCAGCAGTGCAGCGTTGGCTGAAGATCTCAAAATTGGCATGGTAGTCACGCTCTCTGGCCCACCTGCTGCACTCGGTCAGCAAATTGTTGATGGTTTTCAACTCGCATTAGAAGAAAAGGGCGGCATGCTTGGCGGCCAGAAGGTTGAGCTGATTATCGAAGACGATGAGCTCAAGCCCGATGTCGCGTTACTCAAAGCCACATCACTGGTTGAGAAAAATGAAGTCGACTTTGTCGTGGGTACCGTGTTCTCCAATATGCTGCAAGCGATCTTTAAACCCGTTGTACAATCAAAAACGTTTCTTATTAGCCCGAATGCAGGCCCATCAACCTTCGCTGGAAGCAATTGCAATCCGTTCTTTTTTGTTACCTCTTACCAAAACAACCAGAACGCAGAAGTCAGTGGCATGGTCGCCAACGCCGAAGGCTTCAAGAATGTCTTTGCCCTGGTTCCCAATTATCAAGCTGGTCGGGACAACGTCGATGGGTTCAAGCAAACCTTTGAAGGTCAGCTGACAGATGAAGTGTTCACACCCTTGGGCCATCAGGATTTCTCAGCTGAACTTGCGCGCATGTCAACATCAGATGCCGATGCCGTGTTTGCTTTTATGCCTGGCGGCATGGGTGTACGCTTGGTAAATCAGTTTGCCAATGCGGGGCTTTCAGAAAACATGAAGTTTATGTCGGTGTTCACGACCGATGAAACCACATTGCCAGGACAAAAAGATGCAGCTGTCGGCTTTCTAGCGGCAGGCTCATGGGCACCTGATCTCCCGGTCGATGCAAACCTTGCATTTGTCAAAGCATTTGAAGCCAAATACGGATACGTACCAGGTAGCTATGCCATGCAAGCCTACGATACCGCTAGTCTGATCGATAGCGCTGTATCAAAGGTTGACGACCTAAGTGATAAAGACGCCGTTCGTGCTGCATTGAAAGCAGCCGATTTCGAGTCATTGCGAGGAGATTTTGCGTTCAACAACAACCATTATCCTGTTCAGGAT
The DNA here is from genome assembly GCA_937922945.1 of uncultured Granulosicoccaceae bacterium. Lineage (GTDB taxonomy): Bacteria > Pseudomonadota > Gammaproteobacteria > Granulosicoccales > Granulosicoccaceae > Granulosicoccus. Next base: position 23,465 of record CAKZUP010000032.1, on the reverse strand, counting down.
TTTCATATGTTAAACGTAGTTAAGCGCGACGATGGCAAATACCATACATCGTTCGTTCGTACCTTGGCAGAAGACTACGCCGACAGTTTCCACGAACAATGCAAGATGTAATTGGCTGAAGTTGTCATTAAGCTTATATCGTTGAAATAGCATTAGCTACGTGGGTCAGCCACGCTCTGGCTGACCCGTAACACTACTTTTAAACACCTCTAACATGTCAACAACGCTGCTATTAATCCTGTGTCTTAATGGCTTGCAATACGGTATGTTGCTGTTCCTTATCTCCGCAGGGCTAACCCTTGTATTTGGTGTAATGGGCTTTATCAACCTTGCCCATGGCGTGCAATACATGGTTGGCGCCTATCTTTTATTTGCGTTTACCGGACTCACCGGTAACTTCATGCTTTCTGTGTTGCTCTCTCTACTGTGTGCATTGGCATTCGGTTTGTTGCTGGAGTTTTTTGTATTTCGTCACCTGTACACACGAAGTCACCTCGACCAGGTATTGGCCACCTTCGGTATTATTATTTTTCTTAACGAGTTGGCTAAAGTGGTATTTGGACCCACCACGCTATCGATTGCATTGCCAGAATTTCTGGCAGGTTCCATACAGCTCACCGAGCAACTGAAGTACCCCATTTATCGATTGGTCACTATAGGCGTTGGCTTGTTGGTTGCTATCGGGCTCTTTATAACCGTCAGCTATACACGCATTGGTATGTTAATCAGAGCAGGAGCAACCACACCGGAAATGGTGTCTGCACTAGGCGTTAATATTCAACGCCTTTTTATGATTGTATTTGGTGTCGGAGCGATGCTGGCAGGATTTGCCGGGGTGATAGCGGCACCCATCTATGCGGTAGAGCCTGGCATGGGCGACAATATGCTCATTGTGGCGTTTGTGGTGATTATCATCGGTGGCATAGGTTCAGTAGGTGGTGCCTTTATAGCAGCGCTACTTGTCGGCCTTATCGATACATTAGGGCGCAGCCTGGCAACCGAAATACTGTCGTTTGTATTTAATCCTTCTTTTGCCAATCAGATTGGTCCGGCGTTGGCATCGATGCTGATCTATGTGCTAATGGCGGCTATTCTTATATTCAGACCACGTGGATTATTGCCAGCAAAAGGTGTTGCGTGATGGATCGTTCGCTGATACTTGGCTTGCTGATTTTTTTAACGTTGCTTGCCATGCCCTTCGCACTCCCGCTTATCGGGCAAGGCTATCTAACCGGGCTGATTATTAAAGCGATGCTGCTGGCTATCGCAGCGATTTCTCTGGACTTACTCATTGGCCACGGTGGATTGGTGAGCCTGGGTCACGCAGCGTTTGTGGCGCTGGGCGCTTATGCCGCTGCAATTGCACTGCAAAGTGGGATAGAGAATATTCTGGTACTTTTACTTATCACGCTTGCATTAACCGGTTTTGTGGCGCTAATAACAGGCAGTCTGGCATTGCGAACCACCGGTGTCTATTTCCTGATGATAACGCTCGCCTTCGGCCAGATGGCCTATTTTACATTAACCTCACTTGCCGCCTATGGCGGTGACGACGGCTTGACCTTATGGTCTCTGGCTACCTTATTCGGCAGCAATGTCGTGCAAAAAGGCAATGGGCTGTACTTTATCGTGCTAGGCACTTTGTTAGCTTCATGGTGGTTTGTGAATCGTATGAGTCAATCACGCTTTGGTCGTGTGCTAAGGGCTGCACGGGATAACCCGGAGCGCACGGAAGTAATGGGTTACTCCGTAACGCGCTATCGATTGGTCGCTTACGTTATTGCTGCAATGATTGCAGGTGTATCGGGTTTATTGGTGATGCAACATGCAGAGTTCGTCAGCCCAGCTTTGGCGGCATGGCAGCGTTCAGGCGACTTGATCGTGGTTGTCGTGCTCGGTGGTTTAGCCACGCGCAATGGCGCTATTCTGGGAGCATTTTTTCTAGTCATTGTTGAAGAACTACTGGGTTCGTTCATACACGAATGGCGCTTGATATACGGTCCGCTATTGGTATTCATGGTGTTGTTCGCCAAGGGCGGGTTAAGTGATCTGCTGACCTCCAAGCGTAGAGGGAATCAAGTGGCATGAGCACACTTGAGATATTGCACCTGAACAAAAAGTTTGGCGCGATAAACGTCAGTAACGATATCTGCATAAGCATTGCCGATAATGAGTGCCATGCGGTCATCGGGCCTAATGGTGCGGGAAAAACAACGTTAATACATCAAATATCCGGAATGTTGAAACCCGACTCAGGCGCCATTAAATTATCCGGGCAAGATATCACTAACATGGGCGTACCACAGCGCGTACAAGCAGGGTTAGGCCGTACATTTCAGATAACGTCGGTGCTACCCAGTTTCAGTGTGTTGGAGAATCTTGCGATTGCGGCACAATCCAAATCAGGTTCGAGCATGCGGTTTTTCGCGAATGCTGCTCGCGAGTCGACGTTAAATAGCGCGGCCAGTAATGCCCTGGAGCGTGTTGGCCTGGAAGATCGTGCAGATGTCATCGCCGCTGAGTTATCACATGGGGAGCGCCGGTTATTGGAATTGGGTATCGCGCTCGCCGGCAAGCCTCAGTTTTTATTGCTCGATGAACCCATGGCAGGCTTGGGCCGGGTGGAGAGTGCAGCGCTCGTGTCATTGCTATTGGAGTTACGCCGTAGCATGCCGATGCTGTTAGTTGAGCATGATATGAACGCGATTTTTAAATTGGCTGATGTTGTCTCAGTGTTAGTCGATGGCAAGATTGTCGTTAGCGGTTCGCCGGAAGCCGTGCGCGCAGACCCTGCCGCACGAGCGGCTTATCTGGGCGAAGGCAGTCAATGAGATGAGTTCGCTATTAAGCATTAATAACTTGCACGCAGGCTATGGTAGCGCCAACGTGCTTTTTGGTGTCACTCTGGACATTGCCGAAGGACAAGTCAGTACCTTGATGGGACGTAACGGCATGGGTAAAACCACCACCGTACGCTGCATAATGGGTTTGTTAAAACCAACCGATGGTCGCATTGCCATTCGGCATCAAGACATCACCGGTGCGCCGCCATATAGCGTTGCACAAGCAGGAGTAGGGCTTGTGCCTGAAGGTCGACAAATATTTCCTTCGTTAAGTGTCAGCGAGAATCTCTGCGCAACAGCGCGAGCGGTTAAAAATGGTTGGAGCGAAGAGAAAATCTACGATGCATTCCCTCGACTGGGTGAGCGTCGCCTCAATATGGGTTTTCAATTATCAGGTGGTGAGCAACAGATGCTGGCCATTGGTCGTGCGCTAATGACCAATCCAAGCGTACTGGTTCTCGATGAAGCCACGGAAGGGCTTGCACCATTGATACGCGAAGAAATCTGGAGCATGCTGGCTCGGCTTAAGCAAGAGGGCTTATCGATACTGTTGATCGATAAAAACCTCGATGAACTCTCAGCAATTTCTGACCACTATTTTGTACTGGAAAAAGGTGAGGTAGTTTGGCGTGGCAATGCAAACGACTTTAAATCCAACCGCACAACCGTTGAGCAATACTTGCACCTGTAGCGTTCAGCCTAGAATATATGGGCATCTGTTGAGTTAAACGAAAAACTCACCTCCTGCCCAGCCTCAATATCCAGACTCTCAGGCGATGCGCAACGAAACCGCGTGCCGACGCCGTTAACCAACTCAATAACGGTTTCCGTACCTAATCTTTCAACCAGAGTGGCAGTGCCCTTGAGTTGTCCTGCAGGATCTACCACCAGGTGCTGAGGCCGAATGCCCAATGTTACTTCGGCGCCATTGGGCTTGCTGCTACCAACCAATCTGACATTCGTGGCCTGTAAACTATCGCCTTCGAACTGGCCTGTATCAGTGCCCGACCCGTTGACCAGAACGCCTTTGAAGAAATTCATTTTTGGCGAACCCAGAAAGCCTGCCACAAACTCATTGGCGGGAAAATTAAACAGCTCCATTGGTGAACCCACTTGCATAACCTCACCGTCTTTGAGCACAACGATCTTGTCTGCCAGCGTCATCGCTTCAACCTGATCGTGGGTAACGTAAATGGTTGTCGCGCCCAACTGTGTATGCAGTTTCGCAATTTCTACGCGGGTGTCGTGCCGTAGTGCAGCATCGAGGTTTGAAAGTGGCTCATCGAACAGGAAAACATCCGGGTTCCGCACAATGGCACGACCGATTGCGACGCGTTGACGCTGACCACCCGAGAGTGCAGCAGGGCGGCGATCGAGTAGATGTTCCATTTGTAGAATTTTAGCGGCGGCTTCAACCCGTTGATGGATTTCAGCTTTGGTCACACCCTGTAAATCGAGCGAAAACGCCATGTTGTTGAATACGGTCATGTGCGGGTAAAGCGCATACGACTGGAACACCATTGCGATGCCGCGCTTGGACGGGGGCAAATCCATCACTTGCCTATCGGCAATGGAAATAACGCCGCTGGATAAGTTCTCCAGCCCGGCTATTAAACGAAGCAATGTGGACTTACCGCAACCAGATGGTCCGACAAATACCACAAATTCGCCGTTTTCAATTTCTAAATCAATGTCCCGGATAACGTGTACGTTACCAAAAGACTTATTCACCTTTTTGAGTTCAACTTTGGCCATTGTTTTTCCTCTTATTAAGCCTCTTATTTGGTCGTAAAGGTGGCTGTAAGCGATTCAAAGTCAAAGAGACAACGAAGGGTTTGTTGCTCAGATATGCGATCGAAAATTATTTCATTAGGCCCACCCATAACCTCACTCATGGTGTTCTCATTCATTAGGGCAGGCTGGTTTTTTCGCCATTTCAGGAATTCGGCGAATTCGTTATAGACGGAGTGTGGCCTTTGAGCTTCATCGAGTCCGGCTCTTTGCAAGTGTCGTTGATCGATAGGAAGCCAGGTGCTGTTCGCTTTTGAAAATCCACCGTTGGGCGCATTTTCGCTCCAAACCATGGGGGTTCTGCACGTGTCGCGCCCCAGAAATACCGGCGCGAATTCTATACCCCAAGGGTCCTGCATTTTATCAACGGGTATGTCTTGCACATCTTGAAGGGCCAGCTCTTCACCCTGATAAATACAGGTTGATCCAATCAAACAAGACTCCAGCTTCAACAACAAAAGTTGCATAGCTTGTTGTTGATCTTCTTGTAATCCAAGACCCAGCATCTGTCTGGTGGCACTGCGCGGCACATCATGATTGGAAAACGCAAAGCTCAGTCGCCCCGTACCGTTGAACGCGCCAATGGCTTTGGTAATGGCGTCTTTAAGCCCATCTACATCCAAACCAACCCAATGTAGCAGGTTAAAATTGTAAGTGGCATGCAAGCGCCCAGGCGCGGTAAATGTCTGGCTCGCCTTAATCGCATCATCGCCATGTAATTCGCCCATCAGGTACCGGTCGCCGTAATGGTCTGCCACCGCTCTGAACGATTCTGTAAACAATTGAATGGCCGGCTGATTGAGTTGCCCGCTATCGTGCAACTGGCGAAAGAACGGCTGTTGTTGTTGGGGTAGATCACCGGGCACAAATTCAGGATTGGCAAGATTGTTTTTATAAGGTTCGCTGTCTGCGTTAATGGTATGTACCGCATCGATACGAAAGCCATCGACGCCACGGTCGAACCAGAATCTTGCGATATCGTTAAACGCTTCACGCACAGCAGGGTTGGCATGATTGAGGTTCGGCTGGCTACTGAGAAAATTGTGCAGATAATATTGCTGCCTGAGCGGTTCCCAAGACCAGGCTGGCCCACCAAAAAACGATAGCCAATTGGTCGGTGGGGTGCCATCTGGATTGGGTTCAACCCAGTGAAACCAATCGGCTTTTGGATTGTCCCTGGATTGACGGCTCTCTTCGAACCAGACATGTTCGTCAGAGCAATGCGCAGGCACGATGTCTACCATGACTTTAAGACCCAGCTTGTGTGCTTTGGCGAGCAGGGCATCGAAATCGCTTAAGGTGCCGTATTCAGGATTGATATCACAGTAATCGGAAACATCGTAGCCAAAATCCTTTTGCGGGCTTTTAAAAAAGGGGCTAATCCAGATAGCGTCGACACCCAAGTTCGCTATGTACTCGAGCCTCGATGTGATACCGGGCAAATCGCCAATACCGTCATCGTTCGAATCCTGAAAAGAGCGCGGGTAAATCTGGTAGATAATCGCTGTTTCCCACCAGTTCAAATTGTTCGTATTCACAGTTGTATTCACTCTAAAACATCTACTCTTAAACTACCCACGTTCAAACCACTCTCTCTTACACTATCCACTTTACGCTAACCACCTTTGACAGAACCAGCGAGCAGCCCGCGAATAAAGTACCGTTGCATCGATAAAAACACGATGAGCGGGACGATGATCGATATCACTGCGGATGCGTTCAGTAAATGCAATTGGTCTTTAAAGGTACCCAGTTGTTTTTGCAAGCGAATAGGGAACACAAGGTCGCTTGAGTCTGCCGGACCAATATACAAAGCCACGATCAGATCATTCCATACCCACAAGAACTGAAAAATACTGAATGACGCCAAAGCCGGCACCGACAAAGGAATAATGAGTCGGGTGAATATCTGCAAATGACTGGCTCCATCGATTCTGGCGCTTTCCAACAATTCTTTGGGTAAGCCTACGATGTAATTCCTTAACAGATAGATAGCCAGCGGTAAGCCGAAAGCCGTGTGCGTTACCCAAAGACTCGCAAATGTTTTGGACGCAACCTGACAGGTTTTTGTGACCTCACAATCGGTCATCCATGCATTAAGGGATGTCGCCCACGCCGCTATTCCGCTAAAGCCCTGCAGCACCGGTAGAAAAGCCAGCTGTGTTGGCACCACCATTAACGACACCACCAGTACGAACAGCCAATCTCGTCCGGGAAAACGCATCCAGGCAAATGCATAGGCTGCAAACGCTGCAATGGTAATTGGGATTATGGTTGCCGGAATGGTCACGATAAAAGAGGCGATAAGTGCGTTAGGCACATTCTCGTTCTCAAATAAAACTTCTACATACGCATCGGTACCAAAGACGGGATCTTGATTGATAAAGGTATCGAGGTTTTTTGGCTTGGGTGCGATGGCTTCGGGAAACGTCCAGGTGAAATCGCCATTGGACTGAAACACAAACTCACCACCGCGGACATCCATGACGTCGCCTGCAAAAATCAGCTGGCGAAGGAGTTTGGTTTTACCCGGATTATCAGGGTCAGGGGCACGGCCTTTAAATAATATCGATTTAACGTCGCCTTCAACTTCGAAACTGTCCCGTACCTTATTTAGTCGGTCAAAAATATTGCCGCTCATGGTCACAAACGGTTCTGTTTCAGTTCTGTCGTGCGTACTGAAGCGGTGGCCGAGTTCAGTCGGTGTAAACGCCGTCCAGAACCCGGATGTTTTGGACGCAGTCTCTGAGCGCAATGACGTTGTTACCAACGCAACGAACGGCAATACCCATATAAATACGATTAACGCCAGAATGACATGTTTAAGTGTTCTGGTCATATCAATGTCCTAGCTCTTTTTGCTCACGCCGAATACGGCGGGCGTTGAATATCATGTTCGGGATAACAGTAACCATGAGCATGACGGCGATTGCCGCAAACAGATTCTCAACGTTATCGTTACCTACAGACCAGTTGTTGCGCGCGTTCTCCATCATGGTAGCCAGTAGCAGTTTGTCGTCATCGTTTGCAGAGAGTGCATACGGTATATCGAACATCTTTAACACCAGTATCACAAGCGTTGTCCAGACCACCACAACCGTTGAATAAATTTGCGGTAGTTTTATGCGAAAAAACATTTGAAACGGGTTAGCCCCATCGATGGTTGCAGCTTCAATCGTGTCTTCGGGTACGCCACGCAATGCTGCCGAGAATATCACCATGGCAAAGCCTGTTTGCACCCAAACCAGAATCCACATGAGAAAAAAGTTGCCCCAGAACTTAACGCTATACAGTGGCTCGTTGTATGCAGCGGTGTGTCCCAGCATGGCTTTTAACAAGCCTATTTGATATGAGGGGGTGAGACCATTGATGGCTTCTTGCGGCTGAATGCCACCGCCTGCAAAAATATTGCGCCAGATAACCGCTGCGCCGACGAAGGAGATGGCCATCGGTACAAAAATTAGGGTTTTCGCAACAATGCCCCATTTCACCGAATCTGCCAATACAGCGATGAGTAAGCCTAGCGAGATACAGACCGTTGGTACCAGCACCAGCCACATCAAACTGTTTCGCATGGCATAACGAAACTGTTCATACCCTAACGATGTTTTGTCCCAAAGGAACGCGTAGTTATTGACTGTTCGTGTTCCATCATATTCCTGGAACGACAAGCTAAGCGTTGAAAACGCAGGTATAAACAGAAAGAGTATTAACAGTACAAGCGCAGGACCCACAAAAATCCATGGCTGAATCGCTTCAATAATATACGACTCTTTACCCCAAGACCCTTTTGATGCGACGCGCGCCAGGCCTTGGTTGAGCCAGTTCGTCAGCCAGAAATACAGGAACGATATACCAACTGCGATGATGATTGACCTTATTGCGAAGCCGATTTTCTCAAAACGCTCCTGAGTTTCCAGAATCGCAAAAGACCAACCGCGTGTTTCGTGTAGCCAACTGCCCAACTGCACCATCCAGTCGTCAATCGGGGAGGTCGCGGCATAAGCGAGAATAGCGGTGATAGGTAATACAAAGATCACTGTGAGAGCGATGGCTAGACCATTACCAGCAAGAATTGGCCGATATGAACCCATATTCAACTACCGAATTGACAATGTTCGATGGAAAGAAAAGGCGCGCAAGGATAAGTTGCGCGCCTGTGTGGTAAAGCTATTAACCAAGACTCTGTTTGTAGGAGTCTAGTGAAATAGCTTACTTAATTGCATCCCATGCAGACTGAATGTTATCAGCCGTTTTCTTAACATCTTGACCGTTAGCAAACGCTGTCATTTCTGACCAGAACGCGCCAGCGCCGATTGCGCCAGGCATTAAGTCAGATGCGTCGAAGCGGAAGGTTGTCGCACTGGATAGAATCTCACCTTGCTTACGTAGAGCAGGTGTTGCGTATGCATCCAGATTAGCGCCTTTGTGTGCAGTCAGGAATGTACCTTGGCCCATCCAGGCTTCGTGCGCAGAGGCTTCTTTCATGAATTCAAAAAATGCACGAGTAGCAGGGCTGTCTTTAGTCATAGTCCAAAGGGTACCAGCACCAAGAACCGGGTTACCCAGATCAGCTTCAGCAAATGGTGGGAAGTAGAAAAAGTCAGCTTCGCCGTTCGCTACTTCTTCACCTTTCTTAGGAAAGAACGCAGGGATAAACGATGCCTGACGATGCATCATGCAAGATGCTGGGCTTGAGAATAAACCTTTAGGCGCGTCACCGAAAAAAGTGGTTGCCACTGAAGAGGCGCCACCGGCAACATAGTCATCGTTACGTGAAAACTTACCGTAAAGCTCCATTGCATTGATGACTTCAGGGCTGTTGAACGGCAGGTCGTTTGAAACCCAGCGATCGTAGTTTTCTGGAGTAGTGGTGCGAAGCATGATGTCTTCCATCCAATCGGTTGCAGTCCAACCTGTCGCATTTCCAGACTCAACACCGATACACCAAGGTGTGTTTCCGTCTGCAACCATTTGGTCTGACAATTCGATAAGGCCTTCCATTGTGTCTGGAATTTCGTAGCCATTGTCTTCGAATTGTTCTGGTGAGTACCAGACCAGTGATTTCAGATCCATTTTATACGCGAAACCATAGAAGTCTTCTTTGCCCTCGGCATCAGCATACGTACCCAGCGCAACCCATGAAGGGCCCGCGCCGTAGTTTTCTGCCATCCAATCTGCTGATTCCTGACCTAGTGGCACAAGATGGCCTTCTTTGGCCATGTCACCGGCAAGGCCTGGCTGAGGAAAAATCGCAATGTTAGGCGCGTTGTTTGAGCGAAGATCAGCAACGATAAGTGCTGCAAAATCGCGCGAACCAGAGTACTTGACCACGGCACCGGTTGCTTTTTCAAAGCAACTCACGGTGTTTGTCAGCATTTCTTCATCTTTACCTTCCATGGAACCCATGATGGTGATGGTTTCGCCTTCAAATTTGCCAAGATCACCCAGTGCTGAAGGTGTATCGCAAACGTCTGCAACCGAGGGTGCTGCATACAAGGTTGCTACAGTAGCTAGCACGCTTGCCACTGCTCCAAATGTGTATTTCATAATGAAACTCCGAAGTTTTTATATGGCATCTTCAACGACATCAAAGCGCCTTGGAGTGTGGAGTATCAACCACGTAAGGGTAGGTGTCAACAAACAACCAATAATTACTCAAAATCGGTTAGAAATCCAAGCAAATAACTTGCTTTTCTTCCTCATTAGTGGCTAATATTGGGATCCAAAGCGTTTTAAAATTGATTGATTACCGTGAACCTCAAACAGCTTTCAATTCAGCTCGGTCTGTCGCAAACGACAGTGAGCCGGGCATTGAACAACTATCCAGAGGTTAACGAGCACACTCGGCAGCGCGTCAAGCTGGCTGCCAGCAAACACAACTACCGACCAAATGCACGCGCCACTCGCCTGGCAACTGGCAGAGCCATGACCATTGGTCATGTCATCCCTATGAATTCCTCTGAAGTGTTCAATCCCATTTTCGGCGAATTTATCGCTGGCGCCAGTCAGGCTTATTCAAGAAGGGGTTATGAGCTCCTGCTGAACATGGCAAAAGAAGATGCAGAAGAGTCGATTTACCGAGAGATTGCCTCCAAGGGCTCGGTAGACGGGATTATTGTTCATGCACCTCGCGTAAACGATTCACGAATTACGCTTCTGCAGGAACTCGGGCTGCCCTTCGTTATTCATGGGCGCGACAGCAGCAATTCATCGGAATACTCATGGATTGATATGAACAACCGTCAGGCGTTCTATCAAGCCACCAAACTGCTTATTGATTTAGGGCACACCAAAATCTGCCTGATCAATGGCGACGAGAAGTTAAATTTCGCCGTGCGCAGGAAGAAAGGTTATCTTGATGCGTTAGAAGATGAAAAGATCTCAGCCAACGCCGACTTAATGTATTCGGGCGACCTTACAGAAGCAAACGGATACACGGCTGCTACTCACGCATTAAAACACCGCAATGCACCTACGGCGTTTTTGGTTGCATCTTATGTTGGCGCACTTGGGGTTCGAAGAGCTATTCATAATGCAGGCCTGGAAATGGGCAGTGACATCTCAGTCATTATTCACGACGACGAGCTCGCCTACTTTCATAACGATGGCGATATCGCTCAATTCACGGCAACACGATCATCGGTGAAAGACGCAGGCGAGCGTGCAGCTATGATGCTGCTCGACATTATCGATGATCCGGGCAAAGCACCTCTGAATGAATTGTTAAAAGCACCACTGACTTTAGGGGCGTCTACAGGCCCTGTGAAAAAGTAACCTAGTGAAAAAGTAACCTACTTACCCAAATACACGCTTACACCTGGTGCACATGGTTATCCCGCTGCAGCGCGTGTATCGCAATACTCGTGGCACTGTTGCCGTTCAATCGCATGATTTCGCCCGTTCCACTGTACTAAGCACTCAAGGCGCTATGGTATATAGCAATATCCAGCATCTCACTGTGCATAATGTATTTGCGCTTGCAGCGATGCATGTTTAACGCTCCTTAGGGAATGAAGCTTTAATGAAAAAAGATCTGTTCCATATCCCTAACGGGATCATATACCTCGACGGGAATTCACTGGGCCCCATGCCAACAGCAGCAGTTGCTCGTGTTCAACAAACACTAACCGCGGAATGGGGCGAGATGCTTATTACTGCCTGGAATAAAGCGGGGTGGTTTCATCAGCCAGGCATTTTAGGTGATCGTATAGCCCCTTTAATCGGAGCTCAAGCCGGTACGGTGGTCATTGGCGATACGCTATCCATTAAAGTCTATCAAGCGCTGGCAGCCAGCTTGAAGATGCGACCCGATCGCAACGTTATATTATCTGATACGGGAAATTTCCCTACTGATTTATACATGGCCGAAGGGCTGATTAAAACGCTGGATAAGCAGTATGAACTTAAAGTGGTGTCACCGACCGATGTAGAAGCGCATCTTAACGAGCAGGTTGCCGTCATGATGTTAACGCAAGTGGATTACCGAACCGGTCGCTTACACGATATGCAATCCCTCACCAGTAAAGCACACGTGAATGGCACCGTTGTCTTATGGGACTTAGCACATTCAGCCGGTGCTTTGCCGGTTGAACTTGAGCGGTGCAACCCCGAGTTTGCGGTAGGGTGTACGTATAAATATCTTAATGCAGGGCCAGGTGCTCCTGCCTTCATCTATACAAGGCCAGATCTTATTGAAGTAGTAGAACCTGCGCTCTCAGGTTGGATGGGGCATGAAAACCCGTTTTCTTTCGATATGGATTACGTACCAGCTGCATCTATCGAGCGCATGCGCGTTGGCACGCCACCGGTGTTGCAAATGGCGGCATTGGATGCTGCGCTTGATGTATGGGAGGGCGTATCACTGTCTGACGTCAGAGCAAATTCCATCAGGCTTTCAGAGCTGTTCATTACAGAAGTAGAGAAACGTTGTGCTGATCTCACTTTACTCAGCCCGCGAGATAGCGCACAGCGTGGCTCACAAGTGTCTTTTACACACCCGAATGGCTACGCGATTATTCAAGCGTTAATAGCGTATGGCGTTATTGGCGACTTTCGCGCCCCGGATGTTTTGCGCTTTGGCTTTACGCCACTTTATATTGATACAGACGATGTTATGCAAGCGGTTGAGATACTGGAAAAAATAATCACCGACAAACTCTGGGATCAGGAACAATATAAGTTACGTGCCACAGTAACCTGATTTTTATTAAAGCTTAAGGTCATATTTTGCTGACTAAACCATTGGAATCCTGTTGGGCATAGGTTTGTGAATGTCAGCTTTTCTACATGCGCATAGGCGGTATTCGTAAACCTCAATTCATACATTGCTATTTACGTACGGTTATTCGCCTACCGTTATTCGTGTATCGTTATTCGCGTTTCGTTATTCGCGTTTCGTTATTCAATAGATGCCTTGTCTCGTTTGTCTGACGTCGCCGCGACAATAGGGCTGATAACCCCTTTACATTTAACATTTAAACAGGCCGTTTTACCGCTGGCAATAGCCCGCTTCAGCGCTGGCACTAACTGATCTCGGCTTTCAACCAACTCACCATAGCCACCCATACCTTCAATCATTGTATGAAAAGGAATATCCCTGAAATCGGTTGCGAAATGTTTTCCGTTAGAAAATAGTCTTTCCTGTTGTTGAGAAATGCAATCGAGGCCACCGTTGTTATCAATAACCACAACAATCGGTAAGCCCTCCTGAAACGCTGCTTCAATCGATAGGCCACCTGATAAAAAAGCCCCATCGCCGGAAATGAGCACCACCGTTTTATCAGGGTGTAGGGCCTTCGCAGAAATGGCCAGCGACACACCAACACCGAGAAGGCTGTAACTGCCAGGGTGCAAAATCCCCGAAAATTGAGCACCTTTTGCAGCAGCGATGCTTACGCCAATCTCTGACCAGAAATGTGTATTTCCACCGTCAAAAACCAACCAATCGCCTTTTCGCATAGCACTTTGAACATCTACCGATAGTTGCAGTGGATGGATTTTTTCATCCTTTTTTTCTTCCAATTCAAGATAGGTAGACCATTCATCTATCCAGACTTTTCGTCGCTGTACTTGCAGTTCAAACCAGGGTGACCAACGTTTATTCAATCCGCCAAGTGCATCGAAAAACGCACCCGGATCGGACAATAGCAGTGCGTCAGCAGCGCGATTGAATTCAACTTCCTCATCACTGCCATTGATGCAGATGAGCGTTTGATCTTCAGGAAAAAAAGGCGGATTACCAAAATTCATTTGATTATCCAAACGACCACCAACCATGATAACGACATCAGCCTCTTGTATGGCCGGTTTGGACGGATGGTACTGATGAAAATCAGCCAAGCCCATATAGGCTTCACTGTGTTGCGCCAACAATTTTTGATGATAAGGAATGTTGAAAAACGGTATTCGACGCTGCGCGCAAACAGCAGCCAGTTTTTCTTCAGCGCCCGACCACCAAACACCATGCCCACCTATCATTACGGGACGTTCCGCCGTTTCTATCAGGTTTAGTATTCGCATTAAAGCCGCAGGTTCAGGCCATGCACGTGGAGGTGGTAGATGATTGCGTTTATAGGGCCGCTCTGTACGCCCTGAATCATCAGCAAATGCAGAGAACATGATATCGACTGGCAAGCTAAGATGAACGGGGCCGGGATATCCGGATGTCGCTGCAATCCACGCACGATCGACAAATTCGCTTATGCGCTCACCATCGGTGATTTGCTCTGAGTATTTAACCAAAGGTGCTGCAATGGCCACATCGTCAATTTCTTTAAAGCCACCCGCCCCCTGACGTTTGAGCGTTGAAGAACCGGTAACAAATATGACCGGTGACCGTTCACCACCAGCTTCCAGCATAGCCGGAACCGCATTAGCAAATCCTTCAGGGCCAACCAGGCACACAGTAGGCTTGCGGGTGATACGACTGTGGCCGTCTGCCAGGTGCCCTGCAATCTGTTCGTGCGGACAATTGATAACAGGCGTTTGAGTTTCCATGAACCCCTCGAGCGCCGGGTTGCAAAAACCACCGGCGAGCGTGAACACGTGCTCGACGCCTTTTTCTTTAAATGCGCGTGCGAGCAGCGCGCCACCTCTAATCTTGTTACTGGTCATAGTATAAAGGACACTATTGATAGTAAATACTTCAGACTATAATGGGTTAACAGCGAATATTTAGCAATAAAGTAGATTAAACATGGCAATTATTTCCTCTCACACCTTAAACGGTATTGACGGTACCCACGCTGTGGCTATTGGCGTGACATTAAACAATCTACGGAGTAATGAAATGCTGTTTTCGACCAAAACGGATGACACTGGTCGGTTATCGCAAACAGTAGAAATTACCGGACGGCCATCAGATACGTACGAATTGATTTTCCGAGCCGGCGATTATTGGAGAGATCAGGGTGTCGCACATTCTCAACTAATAGAAGAAATTGTCTTGCGCTTGCGCATACCAGATGAACATGCTCACCACCACTTACCGATTATTTTATCGCCAAACAGCTATTCAACCTGGGCATCTGCCGCGGAGTAAACGATGAGCGACGGTCTGAATATGTCTCGGCGTATCCGTCGTACACCGTATACCGATTCTGTTGAAGCCGCAGGTGTACAAGGATTTTCGGTTGTGAACCACATGCTGCTACCTAAAGCATATGCACGCACGGTTGAAGAAGACTACTGGCATTTACGAGAACACGTGCAACTCTGGGACGTCTCCTGTCAACGTCAAGTTCAAATCACAGGTAAAGATGCTACTCGATTAGTGCAATGGATGACACCACGTGATATCAGTGGAGCCAAAATCGGTGATTGCTTGTATGTGCCCATAATCGATCAAAACGCCAGCTTGCTAAATGATCCTGTGCTGTTGAAGTTAGCTGATGATCAATACTGGTTGTCTATAGCAGACAGCGATGTTTTGTTATACGCCAAAGGGCTTGCGTTGGGTGCAGGCCTTGATGTCGGTGTCACAGAACCCGACGTATCTCCTTTGGCGATTCAAGGCCCAAAAGCTGAATCTCTTTTAGTTGGATTGTTCGGCGAAAAAATACGCGATATCGCTTTTTTCAAATTCGGATGGATAGAGTTTGCCGGCACGCAACAACTTATTGCCCGCTCTGGTTACTCCAGACAAGGTGGTTTCGAGATCTATCTGCGAGGCGCTAAGCTGGGTGCTGATCTTTGGGATACGATTTGGCAGGCGGGCAAAGTGTATAACATCGCCCCCGGTTGCCCAAACCTTATCGAAAGAATTGAAGGCGGCTTGCTGTCTTATGGTAATGAAATGACAAGCGAGAACAATCCATTAGAACTGGGCATGGATAAATTTTGTACGCTCAATAAATCGATTGATTGCATGGGCCATGATGCGCTCAAGGCGATTGCCACTCAAGGTGTGAGCAAACAGATACGAGGTGTTCTTTTCGATGGTGGGCCTTGCCCAAATTGCGCCAAACCTTGGCCGGTATACGTTAATGATACACAAGTAGGGCAAATCACCTCTGCAATATGGTCTCCAAGGATAGAGCGTAACGTTGGCTTGTCTTTAATAGACAAAGACTATTGGAGTGTTGGCCAAAGCGTAACTGTGCACAGCAGCGATGGGAAACTCAGAACCGGTAATGTTTCTCAGCTGCCGTTTACCTGAAGTAGTGTGTGTGTGCTGTTGAATAACATCATAGGATTGCAACTGAGTTCTGGTGTGATCGGTGTTGGCAACATCGCGCTGGGTTGCACAATCTGGAAGAGGATGGCTTTGTACGCGAAACAACCGCCAGGTTCAATTCCTAGTTGGTAAACCGTGTCTTTTCACCACGAATTGAGCTTAGCAAAAATCGCAACAATGGCAGTGTCCAGATGAGAATTACCAACACTCCCAGAACCGCCGCAATTGGACGCGAAAAGAACTCGGTAAACTGTCCGTCAGCTTTTATCATTGACGACATAAAATTATCCTCAAGCATTGTGCCGAGTACAATTCCCAAAATGGTCGGTGCTACCGGAAAGCCGTTTTCTTCCATTAAATAAGCCAGAATTCCCATTATCAACATCACACTGATTCCAAATACGGTGTTGTTGATAGCAAATGAACCTACTACGCAAAACATCAGGATAATCGGAATGAGTACATGTCGTGGCACCAAAAGAATGGTTCGTGAAAGCCGAATGGCAATAAAACCCAACGGAAGTAATGCAAGATTAGCCAGGAAGAAAACAATGAATACTGCGTGTATGAGTTCTGGTTGCTGCATGAAAACCGTTGGTCCAGGGTTCATGCCTTTCATGTACAGCACCCCAATAACAATGGCCGTTATAGAGTCTCCGGGTATACCGAACACTAGAGCAGGCACCCAGGCGCCAGCTAGTCCTGCGTTGTTCGCCGTACCGGCATCAACAAGTCCTTCAACGTGCCCAGAACCGAATTTATCGCGATTTTTTGAGAATCGTTTCGACATGGCATAGGCGATCCACGCCGCTATATCAGAACCTGCGCCGGGTAATATACCTACAACCGCACCGATAACACCACCACGCATCACGTTCAATTTGTAAGTGGAAATAATGCCGCCCAGACCACGGAACACATTCTTGATAGGTTGTTGGGGAATGGATTCTTGCTTGTGAGGTGCAGCTATAAAACGTAACACTTCCGAGATGGCAAACATACCGATCATTGCGGGAATAAAACTGATACCGCCCATCATTTCTGGATTGCCAAAGGCGAAGCGTGGGTGGCCGGCAGTGATATCTATGCCAATAGTTGAGATGAACAGCCCAATAAGCAGCGAGACCAGTCCTTTTAGCGTTGAACCTGTTGAAACAACCACCGCGCACGACAAACCAAGACACGCCAACCAGAAATATTCATACGATGAAAACTTTATTGCAAATTCTGCCAACACTGGTGCCGTCATCGCCAATATCGCAGAACCAAACACACCGCCAATGGCCGCACACACGAGGCTGACTCCAAGCGCTGTTGCAACCTTGCCCTTACGCGTCATTGCGTAGGCTTCATCGCAATAGGCTGCCGATGCGGGCGTTCCCGGTATGCGTAAGAGCGCGCCCGGAATATCGCCAGCAAATATCGCCATTGCAACCGTTGTGACAATGGCAGCGATTGCAGGCACAGGGTCCATAAAGAATGTAAACGGAATCAACAAGGCGGCAGCCATGGTTGCTGTCAGCCCTGGGATGGAGCCAACAAATAATCCAAATATGGCAGAGGCCAGCATGACGCCTAGCACGTAGGGGTCAAGAACCAATGAAAGCGCTAGCCAAAGTGCGTCGATGATGACTTATCCGAGCCAGGGGAGCAGTAGCCCCGACGGCAAAGGCACGAGTAACACTTTTGCAAATAGCAATTGCAGTACGAGTGTGACAACAATCGCTATAAGCAGCGATGAGAGTAATGAAGAGCCAAGTCTGAATAACAAAACAGTGAGTATTGCCACCGATAACGGAATGAATCCAATGGAGTCGGATAACAATATATAGGCAACCAATAATACGGGTACCAATAACATATTAACGCGGGAGGCTGGATTATGCGCCCATTGGCCTAACTGAACCCAGACGGGGTTATCGAGGGATTCTATCGACTCTGATTGCGTAGACTGTGCAAGACGAGCGTGTTGACTGCGTGCTCGCAAGCCGCGAAAAATCAATACCAAACCGCAGGCAATTAAGCCGCAGCCGATAATTGTCGGGAACAGGCTCGGTCCGTAAGCCTGTCCGTGCAGCGATGGGAAGGTGGCGCTATAGGCGATTTCTGCAATGGCAAAAATCACCAGCGCCAACCCGATTAACGCATCGTTAAAGCCCATTGACTACTTAGCAATACCGACAGCTTTCATAACGCCACCAAGAGACTCATCACTTGCAGCCATCCAATCAGCAAATTCACTGCCTGGCTTCCAAACAAGTCCAAAACCGCGACCGTTCATGAACTCCTGAAATTCAGCCGAGTTCCAAACTTTTTCCAGTGCGGCGGTCAGTGCGGTAGTTGCTTCTTCGGGCATGCCTTTAGGGCCTGCTAATCCGCGCCACGCAGCCATTTGCCAATCAAGACCTGCAGCTTCTTTTAGAGTTGGTACGTCAGCGAAGGCGTCGACCCGTGCATCGCTCATGATAGCCAGTGGTTTTACTTTGCCAGCATCGATAAGTGCCGCTGCTTCAACGACAGAACAAGTCACGATGTCGACACCCTCGGCGACTAACTCTTGTAAACCGGGAGCTGCGCCTTTAGAAGGAACCCAGGGGGCCGCATCGGGGCTGACGCCGGCGGTGTTAAGCATACCGGCGAGCGCTAAATGCCAGATACCACCTTGCCCAGTGCCAGAGCCTTTGTATTTGCCATTCTCTGCTTTGACCGCATCGATAACCTGTGTTGCGTTTTCCCATGGCGAATCAGCCCGGACGATCAGTCCTGCTGCATCGGCGTTGTACAAAGCAATGGGCGTGTAATCGGTGCCCGTAAGTTCGGTAAGACCAGCCCAGTGCATCATGCCGATTTCAACGGTTACTACGCCTATGGTGTAGCCATCGGGTTTCGCGTTTGCGATGGCAGAGTGCCCAACCACGCCACTTCCACCAGTGCGGTTGACCACGTTGAACGGCTGACCTAATTCTTTTTCAAGCAACGAGCCGAGCATTCGGCCTGTAGCATCTGTACCGCCTCCAGCCCCCCATGGAACAATAAGCGTTACCGGGCGTTCAGGCCAGGCAGCCATTGCAGGTGTGAGTAGTTGCGATAGTGCCAAGACGGCCAGGCCGCCTCCCACCAACAGTTTTTTCAATGAACGGCGTGCAAATTTACGCACAGGAATTACCTCCTTATTATGAAAAATGTGGACGAACCATTGCGGGCCTGTTCTCGATTTTTTTGCCAACACATCGCTTGTAAGCCAACAACTCAAACTACTATACTACTATGGCAGTCTCAAGCAACTATTTTGATCTCCGCTGGCCCGGCTACACAGCTGAATGTAAATGAGAAACCAATAGAACAGTGGCTCAGAGCAGTAAAACCATCTTTCACTAAGCGGTTCACGAGACAAATCGCTACCTGATTCCTGTCGTACACGTGATTTTAGCGAATCAGCAAATTGCCCCTAATGTGCTTTTGCTGATTTTAAACAATAAACGCTAAACTAGGGCGAACGGGGGTACAGTCAAAGCCGGGGAGGTCGAATAATATGCCGTTGCACATAGACGCACTTGGAGCATGCAATAACGAGTTCGGCGCTACTGTGACCGGATTAAACGTGGCCGATACGACGCAACGCGATATACAGGACATTGAAGCCGCAATTGATCGGTATGCGGTGTTGATCTTTCCTGATCAGCAAATAGATGATGCCGAACAGTTTGCTTTTTCAAATAAGTTTGGATGCATGGAAAAAGCGACCGGCGATATTAATCAGAATGAGGACCGACGCTTAGCGCTTGATATCAACGATATTTCCAACCTTGATAAAAATGGTGCTGTTCTGCAACGCGATAATCGTGCAAGGCTTTTCGGCTTAGGCAATATGCTGTGGCATTCCGATAGTTCCTTTAAAACCATACCAGCAAAGTATTCATTGTTATCTGCCAGAGTGGTTCCGGAGGCAGGTGGTAACACGGAATTCGCTGACATGCGAGCCGCATGGAATGCGCTAAGCCCGGAACAGCAAGACGAATGCAAAGAACTTATATGCGAGCACAGCCAACTATATTCGCGTGGTGCGCTTGGTTTCGAGGATTTTACAGCAGAAGAACGCGTTAAATGGGCGCCCGTTCTACAACCTTTGGTTCGACAGCACCCGACAACAAAAGCCAGCTCGTTGTTTCTGTCTTCCCACATTGGCACCATCCTCGATTGGCCCGTGCCTGAAGCGCGACTATTTATACGTGACCTTACCGAACATGCAACGCAAGACAACTATGTCTTTGCACATGAATGGAAACGCTGGGACTTAGTGATGTGGGACAATCGCGTTACGATGCACAGAGCGCGTCGATACGATCATACACAGCCACGTGATTTACACAGAACAACTGTGTCATCTGAAACACGATTACTCGATAGCTAAGAACGTTTTCTCAAGTCACTAATTTTTGTCGCTAACGATTACCAATACCAGCTGGCGACTGTAACAGCTCAAACTCATTTGGAAATCCACGCGGATCAACCTTCTTGAAAGACAGCGACATACCAAAGAAAGAGACAAAAACACCTGTTTTAGTTTGTGGATTGCTCGCCACGGATATTGTTTTTGGCGTCACTAGCATTCCAACCAGTGCGGTAAAATACCGAGCAGAAAAGGTCGCGTTGAATTGTGGTGGTGGCGGTTGCTATGCGTCGGTAGCAATCAATAGATTAGGTGGTTGCAGCACGCTGTTAGCCAGAGTAGGCGATGACGATTTTGGAAAATTAGTGCTAACCACGCTGAGTGCCGAAGGCATCGACTGTACCAACGTTATTGTAGAACCGCATATTCATACACCCTTATCCAGTATCGCCATCGATGCAGCGGGTGAAAGACAGATACTTAATTACCGTGATCAAACGCCAACGGCCTACACAGATAAACTGGAGTTCGGGGCTACGCCAAGCGCCGTTCTGGTTGATGCTCGTTGGGTGGAGGGGTCCATTAGTGCTCTGGAGTATGCAAAGTTAAAAAATATACCGGGCATAGTAGATGCAGAGGCTCCGGTTTCTGAAGATGCCATGGCGTTAGCCACGCATATCGCTTTCTCCAGACAAGGACTAAGCCAGTTCGCGTCAACTGATTCCATTGCCGATGGCTTGCGAATGGCTGACAAGCGATTTTCCGGTTGGGTTTGCGTGACCGATGGTGAAAACGGTACGCATTTCTTGAGTAACGCTCAGATAGTGTCTGTTCACGCGCCCGTTGTCGATGCGATAGACACCTTGGGTGCCGGTGACGTATGGCATGGCGCTTTTACACTAAAACTAGCGCACGGGGCGGATGAAACCAGAGCTGTCACGTTCGCCAACGCGGCTGCAGCGATAAAATGCACCAGAGTAGGTGGTGGGTGGTCGGCACCGACATTGTCGGAAGTTACCCAATTAACCGGCCAATCAGTCACCTCCTAACTTCACTAGTCGCACCACTGGAATTTGTGCTGTTTTCCACGGAAAGCATGGGTATTGCGTTTTCGTTAAAGGCATATCAACGTATCGGTACGCTACAATTACCCATAGACCTACAGACAGAGACAAACGTGGAAGCAATGATATGCCGCAATTGTGGCGCTGGACTAGAAGCCGACAAGATAGACGCTAAACTGAGTATCGTTACCTGCAGTCATTGCGGGAGCCTGCACGATATGCCGGGTGATAGTTTAGGTCATTCAGCAGATGATGCCACTAATCCTAAATCCGGTTCTACAGCATTACCGAAACTTGAACGTCAGGAGGTGGCATTACCCGATCGATTTAAAGTGCACCGAACTAATGGCGCGATGGAAATCACCTGGCCTGTGGGTGGTTTATTTCAGGCGTTCGTTCTGCTGATCATCGCTGGAGCGTTCGCCTATGTTGCGCTAATGCAAGGCGTTTATCCTCTAATTGTTGTCAGTCTTGGGCTAGTCTACTTCGCCGCAGTACGTGCAGTTAACCAGCATAGAATTCGTACCAGCAGCGACAGCTTGCAAGTCAAGCAAGGCCCTCTGCCGTGGTCCGGTTCACGTAAATTGAATGCTTCAGATATTGACCAGCTTTTTTCAACTGAGTACGAAACAAGAAATGAAACAGGCAATAATAATGATCGCAGGATAGAGGTTAGAAAGCATTACCAACTCTCGGCAAACACGCGCGATAATAAGCGCGTTACACTTTTAAGAGGGTTGGGCGATCCGCTGCAAGCATTATGGCTGGAACAGGAGATCGAGCGGGCACTTGGCATTCGAGACAAGCGTGTGGCAGGTGAACACTGGCAATAAAAACTGGTTAAAATTCTGGCGTTGGAGTTGAATTTTTACTGCATATTGTTATTTTTTAGGTTTGTCTGTCCGCACACGTGAGTTAAGGAGAATTCTTTGTCTGTTAATACTTCGGGAAATACTGAAGCTGGAGAGGTGACAGTAGCTGGCATAATTGTGAAGCACACAAAGTTAGGAGAGGGGACACCTTCAATCGTATTTTTAAGTGGACATCGCACCCCAATGTCGAACTGGAACAAAGTGATACCGCTTATCTCCAGTATGGGTACGGTTCTAACGTACGATCGATTCGATACCGGCGGCAGTGGCCAATCCAACAGCCCTCAGGATGGTGACGCCATTCTGGCAACACTTGAATCTCTACTAAAGAAGCTTAATGTGAATCCGCCGTATATATTAGTGGCTCATTCACTAGGCGGATTGTATGCAAATTTATACGCTTGTTGTAACCCTGATAAAGTTGCGGGCCTAGTCATGGTAGAAGCTGCGCATCCAGGCGAAGCCAATGATCAGCTAACTCGACATACAACCAGCTCGGGACTGCTAGCCAGTTTGCTCAAAGTGTTTACGCCCCGTTTTAAGAAAGACCCAAATTCTGAATTTAACAATGTTGCTGCAACCGTTCAACAAATTGATAATGCCCCCGCCTTTCCCAATAAGATCGTTGCTGTTATTACCGGTGCAAACAAAATGCCGTTTATCCCTGAAGAGTCATTCAATTCGCACTTAAAATGGCAGAAGGAGCTTTCGACAATCAGCGCGCTTGGCTATCAGGTTATGGCTGAGAAAAGTGGCCATACACCACAAATCAGTGAACCGGAATTAGTTGTGGAAGCAATAGTGAAGGTAGCGGAGTCGATTAAGTAG
>CAKZUP010000031.1 GCA_937922945.1 uncultured Granulosicoccaceae bacterium | reverse complement strand
TAAAAAGCGTCGCGATACCGTTGCATGGTGTGCTCGGTTGCGAAAAAGTGGCCACCGGGTTCGACATCGGCCAATGCAGACCATCCCATTGTATCTTCATCATCCGGAACTGGCTGGCATAGCTCTGCAATCGTTTGTAGTGCTTCAATATCGTTGATAAACTTTTCATAGCCAAAACACAAACCGCCTTCCAGCCATCCCGCGGCGTGTATCGTGAGTGTTGCATTGGCTTGGAGTGCGCCCCACAAACCCATGTTGTTTTCGGTACCGGCTTGCATGTCGGCAAGGTTGGCCGCAGACCCTGCAGCCGAGCGCCAGGGCAGTCCGATAAAACGCGCTAGTTGTCCTGAGCCAATCGATAACTTGATGTGTTCGGGTGTACCGAAGGCGGGTGAACCAGACTTCATATCCACGTTTGATGCGAAGCCGCCGTAGGATACAGGCGCGCCTGCCTTGGCAAGTTGAGCGAGCGTTATACCGGCAAGTGCTTCAGCGTGTTGTAAAATCAGCGCGCCGGAAATACTAACTGGTGCCATCGCGCCAGCCAAACAAAAGGGTGTAATAATACTGAGCTGACCAGCGCGTGCAAAATCGATAATGCCCTCGGCCATCGGCACATCAAGCTGTCTTGGCGAGTTGGTGTTAATCACGGTGGTGCACCAGCACTGTTCTGCAAATTCGCCCTCAGACAAATTTAACCCTAAGCGTATGAGGTCGAACGACTCTTGGGTTTGCGCCGAGCCTCGTGCATAAACGAACAGCGGCTTATCGCAGTTTTCCAACTGTGCACGCATTATTTCGTAATGCCGGATGTTGGGCGCAATGTCTTGTGGCTCGGCAGAAGGTCCGAGTAAATGAATAACATCGAACGACTGTTGTAGCCTTAATGTTTCTGTGAAATCCCTGAGCGACCCCGGCCTGCGTCCACGTGCCAGATCAGTTGCGTTTGGACAACCTGAGCCTGCGCTAAACAATAAGCTGCCGTTCCTGTATTGTTGATCGCGATGGCTGGCCGCTCCCTTAAGAGTTATTGATGAAGGAGCGCAGCGTAACGCATGCTCAACAATATCCCGACCAATGCGGACCATGAACGTTTCATTATCAACGTCAGCAGATGCGTCTTTGAAAAGTCGGCGTGCTTCAGGTAGTAATATTTTTATACCTAATTCTTCGAGTAGTCTGAGCGCCGTGTTATGAATAGTTTCAATGGCATCATCTGAAAATACCTTCTGCGGTTTAAACGGGTGCTCTAGTTGCCGGTAGGCGTGGCTGCGTGGAGTGGGTGGCTTATCACGTTCAACGCGCCTGGAGTTTCTTCGAGACTTGCGAGTTACCATATGAAAAAGCCTCTAATTAGTTCTACTGTATTGGAAATAGGCACCCGAGTGGCATTTGTATGGGATAAATACAAGCATCGTTGTGAAGCGAGAAGTATAGCCATATCAAATCGATTTCGCGATTTACTTGACGGGCCATCGAAAACCCGTCAAATTGTGGCACACGGGATCCAGCTTAGTTCCGACAGGCAGATGCTTTTTATCACAGTTCGTTTGGAGAAAAAAATGAAGAAACTACTCATTACGGCGGCCAGTGCTTGTGCACTGTTTGCAAGCGCCGCGCATGCTGAAAAATGGGATATGCCAATGGCGTATGCTGCGTCCAATTTTCATTCGGAGCACGGCGTGATGTTCGCTGACAAAGTCAGAGAATACACCGACGGCAAAATTGATATCACGATACACCCGGGCGGTTCATTGTTTGGTGGTGGCGATATTAAGCGTGCGGTACAAACCGGACAAGCGCCAATAGGCGAGCGCATTATGTCGGCGCATGCCAATGAGGACCCAATCTATAATTGGGATAACCTACCGTTTCTGGCAACCACCTATGCCGATTCTGAAAAACTTTGGCAGGCTGCAAAGGGTCCGGTGAATAGTCATTTAAATGATATTAATCTTGTCGCTCTGTACACCTGCCCATGGCCAGGTCAGGGTTTCTACTTCAAAAAAGAAGTTAACTCTGCAAAAGATGTTGCAGGAACCAAATTGCGTTCATACAACGCAGCAACTGCCACTGTTATTGAAAGCTTAGGTGGTACTCCGGTTCAGATAGAAGCGGCTGAACTAACTCAAGCCCTGGCAACTGGTGTAGCTGATGGTTTTATATCGTCTGGCTCAACCGGCTACGATAGAAAAGTATGGGAGCATCTTTCTCACTACTACAAAGTGAGCGCCTGGCAACCACGTAACTACGTAATGGTTAACAAAGGAGTATGGGAAGGCCTAGATGCTGATACACAAGCGGGTATTCAAAAAGCGGCCGACGAAATTGGCGCATCATGCACTGCAAAATCTGAAGAGCTATCGAACTGGTACTACGAGCAGCTAGAAAAGAACGGTATGTCAGTGGTCGATGCCAGCGCAGAATTCAGAGCAGAGCTTGAAGCCATAGGCGCAACCATGCAAGCGGAGTGGCTTGCCGCAACTGGAGATGATGGTAAAGCCATCATGGATGCTTATAAAGGTATGTAGTTGACACTCTAAACTACGATTCAAGCGGGTTCCGAAAGGAACCCGTCTTGGTTTGCGCGTTCACATAATTAAATTGAGCTAAGCGATGGATTGGAAACCGTTATTGGGGTTGCCGCTGTGGGTATGGTTATTCGTTTTTCCAAGTCTATTTGCGGTGGCTTGTCTGATGTTGCGGGGCAGGTTGCGCGGCATCCTAAGACCTTTCTGGAAGGTGCTCGACGCCATTTACTTGGCCTCCGGGGTGGTAGCGGCCTGTTGCATGATCATGATTCTGTTAATCATTATTGTGCAAATGGTGTTTAGGTGGGTTGGTTGGCAATTTCCCGGCTCAACGGATTACGCAGGCTACGCCATGGCCGCAACCTCCTTTTTCGCCCTTGCACATGCGCTGAACCGGGGCGCTCATATACGCGTGTCGATTTTTTTAAACCTGAATTCGTTCACCACCAAATGGTTGAATGTATTTGCGTTTTGGGTGGCGGCCGTTACGGCTACCTATTTTTGTCGGTTTGCGATAAAAACCAACTACATGTCTGAAATGATAAACGACCGAACTCAGGGAATTGATCAAGTGCCTGAGCGTTTACTTGCAGTGGTGAAAATGTTTGGTACCGCCCCATCTGAATGGCGAGCGCTGTGGGAAGCGGCTGGCACAGGGTGGGTTTACACGCCAATGTGGCTCCCTCAAATTCCAATGTCTATCGGGACGGCATTACTGGCAATAGCGCTTTGGGATAATTTATACCGATTGTTAGTCACCGATGAGAATCCGATTAGCATTGAAACGGTAAAAAATAAGAAAGCCAACGCAGCTCCTCCACAAGATGCTGATGTAAACACATCATTGACAACCAAGAGTGCCACCCTATGAGTGAGATAGTTGCAACGGTTGTCTTTCTCGTCGCTTTATTTGCATTGCTCGGAAGTTCTGTCTGGGTGGGTCTGGCACTAATGGGTGTTGCATGGCTTGGGGTGGAGATGTTCACCAGCCGTCCAGCGGGTGATGCCATGATTACCAATATCTGGACCAGTTCCAGCAGTTGGACATTAACCGCACTACCGCTTTTTATATGGATGGGAGAGATTCTGTATAGAACGCGATTGTCTGAAGATATGTTTCGTGGTCTGGCACCCTGGATGCGCAAACTACCCGGTGGGTTGTTGCACACGAACATTGCCGGCTGCACAATTTTTGCGGCAGTGTCAGGTTCTTCAGCTGCAACGCTTACCACTGTTGGCAAGATGTCTATTCCCGAATTACGTGCTCGTGGGTATCCCGAATACATGATCGTTGGAACGCTTGCCGGTGCTGCGACTTTGGGCCTCATGATTCCACCATCATTAACCTTAATTGTTTATGGCGTATCGATTAATGAAAGCATCACCAAGTTATTCCTGGCGGGCATAATTCCCGGCCTGGTGTTGGCTGGTTTGTTTATGACATACATCGTTGGTTGGCATTATATAAAGCGTGACCAAAGACCAGCGCGGGAACCATCAATGAGCTTTGCTGAAATGTTCAGAGAAAGCCGCTTTTTAATACCCGTTTTATTGCTAGTGTTTGCAGTTATCGGCTCCATGTATTTTGGCTGGGCAACCGCAACCGAAGCTGCGGCGGTTGGTGTGGTGGGCGCGTTGGTGCTTGCACTGCTACAGGGTTCGTTGAGTTGGTCCAGTTTTACCACCAGCTTAATGGGTGCAACCAGAACCTCGGCAATGATTGCATTAATACTTATGGGCGCATCTTTCTTGTCATTGGCAATGGGCTTTACGGGTTTACCCAGTGCGCTGGCAGCATGGATAGAATCAATGGATTTATCGCCGGTTGTGCTTATCGTTGCGCTAACCCTATTTTATATTGTTCTTGGTATGTTCCTCGATGGTATATCGTCGGTTGTATTAACCATGGCCATTGTAGAGCCAATGATTCGCCAAGCAGGAATCGATGTAATCTGGTTCGGCATTTTTATCGTCGTCGTTGTAGAAATGGCGCAGGTAACGCCGCCAATAGGCTTTAATTTATTCGTATTGCAGGGTATGACCAATCATGAAATATCTTATATAGCGAAAACAGCGATACCCATGGTTGGCCTAATGGTGCTAATGGTTATCATCCTGGTAATATGGCCAGAACTTGCTACCTGGTTACCAGAGAACGCGCGAAAAGGACCGGGATAGTCCTTTTTGCAGCTTAGCATTTAAGTTTTGGCACGTCTTGCTCGATAGCTATGCCATGAGCAAATCAACTGTATTCAGTTTTCCTGTGGCATTAACCCAACTCCTGACAATAGCGAGCTTGTTGCTCGTTATTGGACCCACCTGTTATGCAAAAGGGGCTACAGACCAACCACCGTTATTCTCTGCCGGCAGTACCCTTTATTGGCAACTGCAGGGAGAGGTATCACTTAAGCACACTACCGATGTGTACGGCATTGATATGGAAGATCATGAGCGTAGTGGTCTTGTTCAAAAGCTTCAATCTCAGAATAAACTAATTCTTTGCTATATAAGCGCAGGTTCGTATGAAGCATGGCGCTCTGATAAAAACGAATTTGATCTAAGTGCTGATATCGGTAATCCTTTAGGTGACTGGCCGGGGGAGTATTATCTGAATATCAATTCTGAAAACGTTCGCCGCATTATGCGCTCCCGAATAGATAGAGCATTTGATGCAGGGTGTAATGCTTTAGAACCGGATAATACTGATGCCTATCAGGCCGATAATGGCTTGGGTATTTCTGCTGCTGATCAAGTAGATTATCTGAAGTTCCTTGCTGATTATGCACACTCTAAAGATTTACTTATCGCATTAAAAAATACAGTCGATTTAATCGAGAGTGCTAATCTGGCACAAACGTTTGACTTTACGTTGAACGAGTCATGCTATGTATACAACGAATGCGATGCGTTAACACCGTTTGTTGATGCAGGCAAAGCGGTGTTCATTGCCATGTACGAGCAGTATGAGAAAGATGCGCGCTGTGCCGATGCTAAGCAAAAAGGCTTTCATATGGCATTCTACGGGACAGATCATGCTCTGGATGGTCGCGTTTACGAAACTTGCCAATAGCATCGATGCCGATAGCATTAATCATGAAGTAATCGATCGTGAAGTACTCGACCGTGGACTAATCGACCGTGGAGTTATCGATCAGAAGCGGCCGATTAAATGCGTGTTAACATTTACAGGTCTAATTGCGTTTGGGTAACAATGCAGATAAGGATAGCAAAGATCGACGATACCGAAGTCGTCGTGCAGATACTCAGAACCTCTCGACTTGAGTATTTGCCTTTCGCAAAACCAGCTCATTCGCTTGATGGAGATCGTCGGTGGGTTCGTGAAAAGCTCATTCCCGCCGGTGGTGTCGTTATCGCTCAAATAGATGGTAAAGATATCGGGGTTTTAGCGACCTCTGTGTCTGAAGGAATCGGGTGGATAGATCAGCTATATCTGGTGCCTGGACATATCAGTCAGGGCATTGGTTCTCAATTGCTCAGCCATGCGCTGTGTTTTCTACCCCGTCCAATCCGTCTATGGACGTTTCAGGACAATAACCGGGCGATTCGTTTTTACGAGCATCACGGATTCAAGGCGATTGAACGCACGAATGGAGAGAACAACGAGGAGAAATGTCCTGACATACTTTATGAGTATCGTTAGCACAATTAACTAACCGATCTGACGAATTGATTTAACTGCTGGTGGGCGCTGCGGTAACAGTCAACTCGCAAAGTCTCCTGAAAGGACAAGCTACGATGTCAACTATAGACGATAACTGGATATTAGAGGAGCTGAAGAAAGCCACAAAGAATCTGACGATAACGACAATCGAAGATTTAGATTCAGTGATAGGCGAAGCATCGCTCGACGAGCTGGCATTGGATTTTGATAACATATTGGAAGTGGCAACACCTTTTCTACTCGAGAACGATCATAAAGGCTTGGTTATATTGCGTGATATAGATGAGCATTTAGAACTTATATCTGGCATTGAAAACGAACACCTATGGACAGCCCGTGCTTTTTTAGAAGACAGTGTTTGGGATGCTATACGATTAAAGGCGAAGGCGGCTATTGAATATTTTAATTGGTACTAGCCAGCGATAGTTACAACGAGCGCTAACGGCTGATTATTAGTAGGTTTGACTTTGTATAAAATATTAACAACTAAAGTTATTAGTAATCTAGCCATACTGGCATGCTATAAATATCCGATGATTGGAGACGTTTTCGACGATTTTTTTGGGGCTATCCTAGTGAGCATTCGATTACAAAAAAAGATCATGAAGCCATTTCGGTGCTCGCGGGGTAACAGCCAGCTAAGACGGATACTGCCCGTGCGTGTAGCATCGCCAAGGTTTGCGTAGAGACAATAAGCATATGGAGTAAATATGTCGACAAGTGGCCGCTGCTTATGTGGTGAAATAGTATTCGAGTATGAAGGGTCTGAGCTATGGCGAGGCCATTGCCATTGTGAAAGCTGTCGTCGACAAACAGCTTCACCATTGACCACGTTCATGGGTGTTTCGAATGAGCGCTGGCGTTGGTTAGCACAAGTTCCAAAGGTGTATCAATCAAGTCACGATGTCAGGCGTTACTTCTGCGCTAATTGCGGAAGTCCGGTGGCTTATGAGTCTGATAGATTTCCGGACGAAATTCATTTCTACGCGAGC
>CAKZUP010000030.1 GCA_937922945.1 uncultured Granulosicoccaceae bacterium | reverse complement strand
TGTTCGCAAATTCTGACATGCTAAAAAGTGCTATGGGTGAAGCTGTTGTTGCTCACTACCGGCGTTGCGCCGAGTGGGAACAAGAGTGCTTCGATAATGCGGTAACGCAATGGGAAGTTGCGCGTGGATTTGAACGGGCCTAATACAACACTATGACAGACTTACAATGTATTTCACCGATAGACGGTTCCGTTTATGCGCAAAGGCCGGTGTTGTCGCTATCTGATGCAAAGCATCACATTAACGATGCAAGAGAGGCGCAGGTAGAGTGGGCCGCTCGAACGTTACAAGAACGCATCGATCTCGTCCTCGCCGCTGTGCAGGCGGTTGGTGCAATGAACAATGAGATTGTGCCGGAACTGGCCTGGCAGATGGGGAGGCCGATACGCTATGGCGGAGAGTTTGGTGGCTTCGAAGAACGCGCAAACTACATGGCAGAAATTGCAGAACGTGCGCTTAGCCCTATTAGTATCGCCGATGACGATCAATTCACCCGCTATATTAAGCGTGTTCCGCACGGCGTGGTATTGGTAATAGCGCCGTGGAACTACCCGTACATGACAGCCATCAACACCGTAGCCCCAGCCCTAATCGCTGGCAATGCCGTGGTGCTAAAGCATGCGACTCAAACACTGTTGGTTGGAGAGCGTATGGCAAAGGCGTTTCATTCAGTTGGCATTCCTGAAGCTGTATTCAGAAACGTGTTTCTCGATCACAGCACCACATCGGCGCTTATAGCTGATAATCATTTTGACTTTATCAATTTTACCGGCTCTGTTAGCGGTGGAAGAGCGATGGAGGCTGCTGCTAACGGCACGTTTACCGGTTTGGGCTTAGAGCTAGGTGGCAAAGATCCTGGTTATGTGATGGAAGATGCGAATTTGGATGCCGCGGTTGATACGCTAATTGATGGGGCTATGTTCAATTCCGGCCAATGCTGTTGTGGAATCGAGCGCATCTATGTTATCGAATCTTTGTTTGACCAGTTCGTCGAGAAATCAGTGGATATCGTTAGCCAATATTCATTAGGGAACCCACTGGATGAAGCCACCACGTTAGGGCCTATGGCCAATAAGCGATTTGCGGCAGAAGTTCGATTGCAAATTAGTGAAGCCGTAGAGCAGGGTGCAAAAACGCATATTGAGCAGTTTGACAGTGATGATGGTGGTGCATATTTAACGCCACAAATTCTAACTAACGTTAACCATGATATGCGAATAATGCGCGATGAATCATTCGGCCCGGTGGTTGGTATTATGCCGGTTAAGAATGATGCAGAAGCGATAGCGCTAATGAACGACAGCGAGTTTGGTTTAACTGCTTCACTATGGACAACAAATACCGAACGGGCCATTGCTATTGGAGATCAAATCAACACCGGTACCGTTTTCATGAACCGGTGCGATTATCTGGATCCGGCGTTGTGTTGGACTGGGTGTAAAAACACTGGTAGAGGTGGTGGATTGTCTGAAATCGGCTATCACAATTTAACCCGCCCAAAATCTTATCATTTGAAAAAGTAACAAACCAGAATACCAACTCAGACAGTAACTGACAGATGAAATTGATATGAACTTAAACGCCAACTGGTCGTATCCCACTAACATCCGCTTTGGTGCAGGACGAATTAGCGAAATAGCCGAAGCCTGTACCGCTGCGGGTATATCAAAACCATTGCTGGTAACCGATCGTGGTTTGTCGGGCCTGGATATCACCAAAAACACGCTCGACTTATTGGAATCTGCCGGACTTGGGCGTGCCATGTTCAGTGAGGTAGACCCTAACCCGAATGACAAAAATGTTACGGAAGGTACTAAGGCTTTTCGCGAGGGTGGCTACGATGGGGTTATTGCATTTGGCGGTGGTTCGGGGCTTGATCTTGGCAAGGCGGTTGCGTTTATGTCTGGTCAAACTCGCCCGCTGTGGGATTTTGAAGATATAGGCGACTGGTGGACGCGGGCTAACCCCGATGGCATTGCGCCGGTTATTGCTGTGCCCACAACGGCTGGTACCGGTTCGGAAGTAGGGCGTGCTAGCGTTATTTCCAATTCACAATCTGCCAGCAAGAAAATCATCTTCCATCCAAAGATGCTGCCAGTGCAAGTTATCTGTGATGCCGAGCTTACCGTTGGAATGCCAAAGTCCATAACCGCCGGTACTGGGCTTGATGCATTTGCCCATTGCGTAGAGGCGTATTCAAGTCCGCATTATCATCCGTTTAGTCAAGGTATTGCGCTTGAGGGGATGCGTTTGGTTAAAGATAATCTTCCTATCGCCTACAATACCGCTGATAATTTAGAAGCGCGTGCCAACATGATGAGTGCGGCATCGATGGGGGCCATTGCGTTTCAAAAAGGCTTGGGAGCCATTCATGCTTTAAGCCACCCCATTGGCGCGGTGCACCATACACACCACGGTACGACTAATGCCGTTGTCATGCCTGCTGTTTTAAAATTCAATGCACCACAGATTCGTGAACGGTTTGAACAGGTTGCAGCCTACCTTGGAATCGGTGGCGGCTTTGACGGTTTCTGCAGCTTTGTCGATGAGTTTAACGATTCTTTTGCCATTCCCAAATCCTTGACTGATCTTGGCGTTAAAAATCCGGATATTGAATCGTTGGTTGATTCAGCGTTGCAAGACCCAAGCGTTGGTGGCAACCCCATAGAGATGACAAAAGAAAACACTCGGGCCTTATTCGAAGCAGTAGTTTGAAACAGTAGTTTGAATAACGTTAATGAAACTTTTACTCGCTCAAACCACAACGTCTAATACACACCAGAAAAATATCACCGCATTGACTGCGCTGGCGGAAGAAGCGGCTAAGCAGCAATGCAATATGTTGTGTTTGCCGGAAGTTTCGGGGTTGATGAATCAGGATGTTGAGTCTGCACAACATCAGATTTGCGAAGAGGAAAACGATCCTTATCTGGCGGCCTGCCAGACTCTGGCCAAACAGTGTTCCATATGGATTCATAATGGTTCCACACCAGTGTTAGGAGCATCCGGTTTGCCCGTTAACAGAACGCATTTGATCAACGATCGTGGTGTCATCGTCGCTCGATACGACAAAATACATTTATTCGATATCTACTTGCCCGACGGCAAGGAACGACTCGAATCAAAACGGTATGGTGCTGGAACCGAGGGAGTCGTGGTTAAAACTCCGTGGGGTATGCTGGGTTTATCCATATGCTACGACCTTCGATTTCCACAACTCTATCGAGATTACGCACAAGCCGGTGCAAGAGTCATTTTCGTACCATCGGCGTTCACCCGGAATACGGGCAGAGCTCATTGGGAAGTGTTGCTCAGAGCACGAGCAATAGAAAATGGTTGTTTTATTGTTGCCGCAGCGCAAACGGGTGAACACGATGACGGTCGACGAACCTTTGGACATTCCATGGTGGTCAACCCGTGGGGAGAAATACTGTCTGATCTGGGCGATGAGGTTCAATCAGTGGTTGTGCAATTAAATCTGGAAGAATCTGATCGGGTACGAAGTCAAATACCGTCGTTATTGCATTCGCGTGATTACAAACTCGATATGACAAGTAAATAAAACTGCCGCAGCACTAAGCCTAATCTGCCGCGAGTTTGCCACTATATTGCCGATGGTTAAAGTGCCGATGGTTAAAGTGCCGGTAGTTTAAAGTGCCGATAGTTTAAAGCTCGTCGCGCCATTGCGGTATGGGTTCGTGCATTGTTTGTAAGTTGGCTGGGTCATCACCATCTATGCGCTTGATCAGTAGGTCGGCCAATTCAATCCCGGTTGCGTATAAGTCTTCAGCTACTGTGTCCAGTT
>CAKZUP010000029.1 GCA_937922945.1 uncultured Granulosicoccaceae bacterium | reverse complement strand
GTCTTCTGGTCCGCTTGTCGCCGCAACGGCAATGATCGCCATGTCTTTTGCGCAAACCGAGCTGGTTAACGGTAATCCCAATCCGAAGGCGGTGTACGGGAGCTGGGCGATGGACTTGCCCACCATTGTGCCGGTGATTATCGGTCTCGCCTTTGGGGCTTTTATCGGGTTTATCAATGGTACCTTTATTGCGCGTGCGCGCATTCCGCCGTTTATCGCAACCCTGGGTATGTTCTTAATCTGTCGTGGCATCGCACAATGGTGGACGCGTGGCAACCCGATATCGTTTCCAACGGAGGGTTATGCATGGATTGGTGAAGGCATGAACCCGGTTATCTGGTTCGGCGCATTGGCACTTCTACTGCACTTGGTGATGAAATACACCGTGTATGGCAAACACACGTATGCCATAGGCTCTAATGAAGAGGCGGCGCGGACATCAGGTATTAATGTGAAGCGCCATAAAATTCTGGTGTACACCATCGCGAGTATGCTTGCAGCGTTTGCGGCTATTGCCTTGAGTGCAAAAGGACAAACAGCGCAATCTGGAATGGGGCAGTTTTATGAGCTTTATGCGATTGCCATGGCTGTTATCGGTGGCGTGAGTTTGCAAGGCGGGCGCGGCTCAATTATTGGCACCGTGCTGGGTGCTATGGTTATCGGTGTTATTCGCACAGGATTTACCTATCTAAAACTGGATGCTTTCTACCAGATGATGGCAATGGGTGCGATTATTATCGGTGCCGTCGTGTTGGATCAATGGCGTCAGAATCGCAGTGCGGAAAAAGGCTAGGGAATAATGATGAGCGATTATATTCTTGAAACGCGTGATCTTACCAAGCACTACGGTGGCGTTATCGCACTGGAAGGAGCAAGCTTTACCCTCCGTGACGGTGAGCATGTGGCCATTATGGGCGACAATGGAGCTGGCAAGTCTACCTTTGTTCGTCAGATTACCGGGGTGGAACAACAAACGCGCGGCGAAATTATCTTCAACGGTGAAACCGTTAATTTCACCGGCCCACTGGAAGCCAGAAAAGCCGGGATAGAAACCGTGTTCCAAACACTGGCTCTGGCCGATGACCTTGATGTGCCCGACAACTTGTTTCTTGGCCGTGAAATGACGTACATGAACTGGTTAGGGCCGTTCCGGTTGCTCGACTATAAAGCCATGCGACAGGCGACCATTGAAGGTTTGGAAAGAACGGCGGTTAAAATTCCGAACATCCAAAACAAGATTCGTAACATGTCTGGCGGACAACGGCAGTGTGTTGCTATTGCGCGAACGGCCACATTTCATTCAAAGCTTACGATTATGGATGAACCAACGGCTGCGCTAGGTGTGCAGGAAACAGCGCAGGTTGAGAACATTATTCGAACCTTGAAAGAGAACAATGAGCCGCTGATTCTGGTGAGCCATAATATGCGGCAGGTGTTTGATCTTGTCGACCGCATTGTTGTGTTTCGTCGTGGCCGTATCGTGGCGAATCTGAATGTTGATGAAACCGATGGACAAGATGTGGTGGCGTATATCACAGGTGCTAAAACAGGCGCTGAGTTCGAGGGTGCGGCCTAAAGACTTCTTCTCTAATGGCCCATGCCATACGATGCCGACTTGCGTGCCATCGATTCGATGGTGCGTTTGTCATGCATCGTAGTATTTGTTCGTTGTTCGTTGTTCGAGTGGCGTTAGGGTTGTTTGCTACTGGCGAATCATGGCGTCTGACCAATCTTTTAAAAACCGCCTACGCTTGATTTTATCCAGATATACCAGTAATTCGGGCCCAAGATTAATCGGCCGAAAGTGCAGTTGTGTGGCCAGCGCTTCTCCATCAATAGGTGGCAAACCAGCGACCTCCTGAACAAGTTCCCGACCGGTAGCCCCAATGAGAAAGTCGATAAAACGACCCGCCAAGTCAGCGCTGTCAGCTTGTTTCGGGATTAACGCGGTTCTCAACATAAAGTGCGTGTAGTCCGACAAAGGAATGATAAAGCCGTTGCTATCGTCTTTAAGCACTGCAGATGCGTAACTGCCCATCACGTTGTAGGCCAGCGCAATGTCACCTGATTCCAGTGCCGCCAACATTTTGGAAGAGCAGCAGTACAGTGTGGGGTTTAATGAGCCGATGACCTCTGCTAATCGCCAGTACACATCGGATTGTCGGGCATCTTGCGTTGCGAACAAATAGCCAGCGCCGGAATCTCGTATATCGTAGGTGCCTATCTTGCCTTTGAATTTATCGGGATTTTCGCGAAGCAACGTAATGATGTCCTGTCGATTTTCTGGAAGATTCAATTCAGCGAACATTTTTTTTGAACCCAGTAACACGGCAGGTTCCTGCGTAAATGCGAACAGATGATTTCGCCAGTGAGCCCAATCGGGCATCGACGCAGTCTCGCTTGATGTATAGGCTTGCGTTAATCCATCATTCACAAGCTTGACTTGCAGGTCCATCGCTGAGGAAATAACCAGATCATAATCGGCCTGTTCATCATAGATAGCTTTAAACAGCTCTTTACTGGATGCAACCGTGTATTGCACACTGATATTAGGCGTGGCTTCCTGAAACGCATCGATTAACGGCGCAAAGTAGATTAAGTCGGTGGTTGAGATAATGCTAACCGTTCTTGCAGACCCTTTCGCCTCGAATAACTTCTCATCTTCAATGTCAAACGCCAGTGCAGTGTTGAACCAAATAGTGAGCCCCAGGATGACAGATATAGTTATAACAGCAGTGTTGCGCATGTTCCTCCACCGGGATTTTCAGTAATTGAGAAATGACCGTCATGAGCGCTGGCGATGGCTTCAACCATCGTTAGCCCAAGGCCCGAGCCCACAACATCTTTAACGTTCTCGCCTCGTTTGAATCGTTCTGACAAAGACGATTGTGATAGCCCGCTCAACCCTCTGCCGGCGTCTCGAATATCGCAGCGTATGCCGGAATCGGTTTGTGTCAGCTGAACATCAATGGTTGAATCCGGTGCAGAATATTTAATGGCATTATCCATCAAATTGTTTAAAGCAACTTCTATAAGCACTCTATCTCCAACCAGTTGCAGGTTGGGTTCAAGTATTGTGTTCACTTCAAGGTCTTTTAACTCGGCAATCGCGCTGGTCGCGTTAACCACATCCTGCACCAGTTCAGTGTAATCAAACGCATCCAACGATAATTGATCGGAGCGGTAACTGATCATCGCATGATCCAGCAACTGCGATGCCGAGCGTGAACTTTCATCCACAGCGCGGATGACTGTTCGAAGTGTTTTACGACTACTGTTGGTTTCTGCTTGTCGTAGTGCAATTTCTGCTTGAGCGCGAACGGTGGCTAAGGGCGTTCTGATGTGATGCGCCGCTTCTGCCATAAACGTTTCTGTGCGGTTCAGGGTTCCGCGTAAGCGGGATATGAAATCATTCAGCGAATCCACCAGCGGCGTGAGCTCCGATGGAACCGGTGAGCGTAAGGGGCGTAAGTCGTGTGCGCCTCTTCGGCCAATAGCATTCGCAACGCTGTAAAGTGGCTTTACTGTGCTTCTGGTGGCTAACCAGCTCATGGTGCCAGCAACAAGAAAAAAACCAATGCCCAGTGCCGCCGCCGTGTTCGCAACTCGCGACGTAATAGCGTTCTGGCCTTGCTGTGTTTGCGCAACCAGAATAAGCACACTCACAGGTTTGTCATTGATGGGAATGACTCTGAGTTGAGCGGCAGCTCTAATCGGAGTGCCGCGAAACAGGGCAGAGTAGTAGGTTGGTTTCGATGTCGTCGGTGTAGAGGCAGGCAGTGGTAAGTCTTCGTATCCTGTCGCGGTAATGTCGTCGGTATCGATACGATAAAACACGCGATCATCACTTATTGCGCCTAGCATAGAGAACGCCGAATACGGTATGTCGATATTGATACCTTCGCTGCCACTGCCAAGCTGTTCCGCTATCGCTGTGGCAGATGCACCCAGTATATTATTATGAGAAGCTTCAGCAGCTTGATTGGCAACCGAACGAACCGCAAGATACAACAGCGCTGATAAGATACCGGCAACAATCAGCAGTTGAATCAGTAAGCGCCGGCCCAGCGACCCGGCTTGCAGGTTTTCGTATCTCATTCACTGCGAATCCGATAACCAACACCTCGAACCGTTTCAATTTGGGCGCTGCAGCCTTCGAGTTTTTTTCTTAATCGGCCAACATAAACTTCAATGGCATTCTCTGAAGGATCTTCAGAGTAGGAGAAGAGCCGATCGACCAAATGCGCTTTCGACAATATGCGCTCTTTCGAAGAAAGTAATATTTCCAGTAAGCGAAGTTCTCTGTTTCGCAAAGGACGCACTTCATCGTTAATGTATAACGTCGCTGCCAACGGGTCGAACTCCATGCCACCGAAGCGAATAATATTCTGTGCAGAGCCTCCGCGGCGCCTTAACACTGCACGGCACCGTGCTTCAAGCTCAGCAAAGTCGAACGGTTTAGTAACGTAATCATCGGCTCCGCTGTCCAGTAACGACACGCGATCGGATACCGAATTCTGTGCCGTCATCACAATAACTGGCGTGGTGCCATTAGTGCTTCTTTGCGTATTCAGAAAATCGCGACCACTGCCATCGGGCAGCATAATGTCCAGCAATATCAGGTCATAGTTCATGCTCTGGATGCACTGGTTTGCCTGCTTTAAATCACCGGCCCAGTCGACTGCGTGTCCATCGAGCTGGAGCCGCTCAGTGACCGATAGGGCAAGATCGGCATTGTCTTCGATGAGCAGGAATCGCATGGTTTTAGCTAAAAGTTGCGGATGACAGGTTGGTGTCAGATTTCCATGAAATCATAAGGAATGCAAGGTGCTCTGACTTTGACATAAGCATAAACTTCCGTATGCTGTTGGTGGCAGTATTTCTTCTATATTGCACGCCCTTTGCGGGATTGAATCACACTTGGAAACTGGAGTTTTTATGAAATCAACAATGAACAAATCAATTCTGGCGGGCTTACTGCTCAGCCTTGGCATGGTTGGCAACGCCAATGCAGCCGAATGTATTGCGCCTGCAAATCCCGGCGGTGGCTGGGATTTCACCTGCCGTACCATTGGTAAAATCATGCATGACATTGGTGCGGTCGATAAGCCAATTCAGGTAACCAACATGGCTGGCGCTGGTGGTGGTTTGGCATTTAACCATGTGGTTGCTGAGCGTAACGACGATGCTGACCTCATTATTGCTGCCTCGTCTGCAACCTCTACTCGTTTGGCGCAAAACGCCTATGCCGGTCGTGTAGCTGCTGATGTTCGCTTTGTAGGAGCCATTGGCGCAGACCCTGGTGTTATCGTTGTTGCTAAAGACAGCCCGTTCCAGAACTTGGGTGAGATGCTGGAAGCGATTAAAGCCGACCCGGGTTCCGTTGCATTTGCAGGTGGTTCAGCTGTTGGTGGATTCGATCACCTTAAGCCGCTTATGTTGCTGCAACGCGTTGGTTTTACCGATATCACTAAAGTGAAATACATTGGTGTTGACGGTGGTGCCGATGCCATTACACAAACTATCGGTGGCTTTACTCAAGCCATGACAGGCGATATGTCTGAGATCGTTGGTTTTCTGAAAGCTGGAGAAATTCGTGTTCTTGCAGTGCTCACTGAAGAGCGGGTACCCGGTTTCGATGACATCCCGACTGCCAAAGAGCAAGGCTTTGATGTTGTAGCTGTTAACTGGCGTGGACTGTACGTACCAAAAGGTATCAGCGATGATGCTTTCGATTCGTGGGCCGACAAACTCCAGCAAGTGGCTGACAGTGCTGAGTGGAAAGAAGCCATGGTCGCTAATGGTTTGGCACCGTTCACCAAGGTGGGTGGCGACTTCCAAAGTTATATCGATGGCGTTGTTGACGAAGTACGTCAGCTATCTAAAGACATCGGCGTAATTCAGTAATGGCAAGCGACCGGCTTTTCGGGCTGGTTGTTCTGATGACGGCGCTTGCGTTTATCGCAAGCGCCACTCAGATACAAACCAGCTTTCTCAGTGACCCGGTAGGGCCAAAGGCCTTTCCTATGCTCATCGGTGGAGTTGCGGCAATTAGCGCGCTGGTTATGATCATAAAACCCGATCCCAGTCCGCAATGGCCTGTGTTAAAAACGTTCGGCTCACTGCTTATCGCCTTGTTGGTGTTGGTTGCCTACGCGTATGCGTTGAAGCCGTTTGGTTTTCTGTTTCCAACAGCTGTGACTGCTGCCATTTTAAGTTATCAAATCTCGAGTCGGGTTGTACCATCCATGCTTACTGGTGTTGGGCTGTCGATAGGCCTGTTTATATTGTTTAAATACGCGCTGAAATTGGGTCTCGTACCATTTCCTCAAGGCTTTTTGTCGTAAGAACACGTGCTTAGGAATTTATAATGGATATCATGTCCAATCTGGCTTTGGGTTTCTCCATTGCCTTGTCTCCGTATACCTTGTTCTTGGCCGTTATCGGGTGCTTTTTAGGCACCATGATCGGTGCGTTGCCCGGCCTCGGCCCATCAAACGGGGTTGCCATTCTTATTCCGATCACATTTACATTGGGTCTTGATGCAACGTCGGCGTTGGTACTCATGACCAGCGTTTACTATGGCGCGATGTATG
This sequence comes from uncultured Granulosicoccaceae bacterium, assembly GCA_937922945.1. GTDB lineage: Bacteria > Pseudomonadota > Gammaproteobacteria > Granulosicoccales > Granulosicoccaceae > Granulosicoccus. Next base: position 10,178 of record CAKZUP010000029.1, on the reverse strand, counting down.
GTGGCCGAATCAGCTCGATATTGTTGAATATCCCCGGCGACGAACCTGCATTAATGACCACGCTCGATGGCTATCCGATGGCAAAACAAGGCCGCGCTGGTGATGCACTGGTTTTGTCAGGCGTGGCTTCGTTTGTGGGTGCATTCCTGGCGACTGTTGGTCTTTTGCTGCTTGCACCGCTACTTGCGCGGGTGGCTTATTTGTTTGGTCCGGCTGAGTATTTTGCGTTGTATTTACTCGCTTTCTGCACGCTGGGCGGCGTGGCTTCGAATAATCAGGCCAAAGCGGCTATTGCCTCTTGCATTGGATTGGGCATCGCCATGATTGGCGTCGACGATAATTCCGGTATGCCACGGCTCACCGGCGGCAATATGCATCTGGCTGACGGTATCGATTTTCTGGTGGCCATTGTCGGGCTGTTTGCGATTGCTGAAGTGTTCTTCTTTATTGAAGGGCATGGCAGGAATTCATCTATTGGTGTGAAGCTTGAAAAAGTCGTGGTGCCATGGCGTGACATCTGGCTTGTGAAGTGGACCATGCTGCGCGCCAGTCTGGTCGGATTTGTGGCGGGTATCCTGCCGGGGGCGGGTGCGTCGCTGGGTAGTTTTCTGGCTTATATGAGTGAGAAATCCATTGCCGGAAAAGAGGGTGGTTTCGGTACCGGTGTTGCCAAGGGTGTTGCAGCGCCCGAATCGGGTAACAATGCGGCGGCAGGTGGGGCATTAGTGCCCATGCTGACGCTAGGTGTGCCCGGTTCTGGCACGACAGCTGTGTTGTTGGCGTTGTTAATGACGCTAAACATTACCCCTGGTCCCACTCTTTTCACCGACAGGCCGGAAGTGGTGTGGGGCTTGATTGCGTCCTTGCTTATAGCCAACGTGGTGCTGCTGTTAATGAACGTGCCGTTAGTCAGCTTTTTCGTGCGCATACTGATGGTGCCCGCGTGGATTTTGCTTCCTGGGGTGACCATGATCTCGTTTGTTGGCATATATTCTCTCAGTGGCAGCTATTTCGACCTACTGCTAATGGTTGCGTTCGGTGTGCTTGGCTATGTGTTGCGCAAGCTTGATGTGCCTACGGTGCCAGTCATTCTTGGTATTTTGCTCGGTGGGCATATGGAAGATGCGCTGCGCCGTGCCATGGTGTTGTCGGATGGCGATTTTATGTATCTGTTTTCATCGCCGATAGCTATCGGCTTCTGGATAGCGGCCATTTTGGGTTTTGTTGCGCCGATGTTTTTGCGTAATGTTCTGGCTAAACCGCAGCGGGTGACCGATTAGCCTGTTTTGTTTGGGATTTGTCCTCGGCTGTGACTGCCGGGAATAACCCCTGACGCCAAATAAACATTTACAAACTGTAGCAATCGACAATTTTCCTTGCTATACTTGCCGGCTCTCATGACGCGCAGTTAGGTTTCGTGAGAATGACGCCCAAACGAACCAACCTGTACATATGTGCTCGGGGTCGTTGAGGTAAGTAAATATCCTTAAAACCGGGGGTTTCGCAGCTAGAGCCACTGCTCAGGCGCGAGTCACCGGTTTTTTGTGTTTGATAGGTTCTGCAATAGTCAGAAAACCGGCAGACACACGAACTAGACCAGATAAGCCATGCCGACATCGGCGGGAAAGTATTGGTCGTGACAGTCAAGCCTTCGATTGAGGCCGTGAGCTATACGTTCCGGTCGGGGGTGTTGTGGCGGAGAAAAAAAATGACACTTGGTGTTTTAGGCCAGAAATTAGGCATGACACGCATCTTCGATGACGCGGGCATTTCCCAGCCTGTTACCGTTATCCATGTGCAACCCAACCGCATCACTGCGCGCAAGACAGCCGAAACCGACGGCTACGAGTCTGTGCAGATCACTACCGGTAGTAAAAAAACCAGCGCATTATCCAAAGCTCAAATCGGGCACTTCGCGAAAGCAGGTGTCGAAGCCGGGCGTCGTCTTGCCGAGTTCCGCCTCGAAGGGGTTGAATTCAACGAAGAAGAGATGGTCGTTGGCGGCCAGATCGGTCTTGACCTTTTCGAAGCCGGGCAGAAAGTCGACGTGACTGGCACCAGTATCGGTAAAGGCTTTGCCGGTGGTGTTAAGCGTCACAACTTCCAAATGCAGGATGCCACTCACGGTAACTCGGTCTCTCACAGAGCGCCGGGCTCAATCGGTCAGAACCAAACTCCAGGTCGTGTTTTCAAAGGTAAGCGAATGGCTGGCCACATGGGAGCTCGTCGACGCACACTACAAAATTTGACCGTTGTGCGAATCGATCAGGAAAAAGAAGTGATTCTGGTGAAAGGCGCTGTTCCAGGGCCTGAGGGTGGTGATGTGTTCATCAAGCCAGCAGTCAAAAACAAACAAAAGCCAAGTAAGTAAGAGCGATAGCAATGGATCTTAAAACGCACAGTGGTGGCACCATGGCGGTATCCGATACCGTTTTTGGCGCAACTTATAACGAAGGCCTGGTGCACCAGATTGTCACTGCTTATATGGCTGGTGGACGTTCTGGTAATGCGGCGCAGAAAACCCGTTCAGAAGTTCGAGGTGGCGGGGCGAAGCCCTGGCGTCAGAAAGGTACGGGTCGAGCTCGTGCTGGTACCTCTCGTAGTCCGATTTGGGCCGGTGGTGGTGTGACTTTCGCCGCCAAGCCGCGCGACTATTCGCAGAAAGTGAATAAAAAAATGTATCGCGCCGCGCTACGTTCAATCCTTTCTCAGGCAGCGGCCGACGATCGGTTGGTTATTCTGGATTCACTTGATGTGAGTGAGCCAAAGACCAAGCTCATGAAAGCGAAATTTGAGGAGCTGGGTATCAACAAAGCATTGGTGCTTCTTGAAGATGTTACCGAAGCGATGTACCTGTCTTGCCGCAACATTCCTAACATCCAGGTGCTGGATGTTGATGGTGTAAACCCAGTGTCACTGGTGCGTTATCCGCACATTGTGACTACTGAGGCAGCCATCAAGCAATTAGAGGAGCGTCTGGCATGAACGATCAGCGTTTATACAAAATATTGCTAGCGCCACATGTATCTGAGAAAACGGCAACAGCCGCTGAGATGCAAGGGCGACATGCATTCAAGGTTGCTAACGATGCAACCAAACTTGAAGTACGCAAAGCAATCGAAAAACTTTTCAAAGTTGAAGTGAAAAGTGTGCAAATCGTCAACGTTAAAGGTAAGACCAAACGTTTCGGTGCATCGATGGGTAAGCGTTCCGACTGGCGTAAAGCGATCGTCAGACTGGCCGAAGGTCAGGACATTGACTTCATGAGCATCGAGGGATAAAGCGACATGGCACTGGTTAAATCCAATCCAACCTCACCTGGACGACGTTTTCAGGTTCGTGTTGTCAACAAAGATCTATCAAAAGAAGGTCCTTACGAGCCTTTGGTTGAAAGTCTGCATAAATCAGGTGGCCGAAACAATAAGGGCCGCATTACGCAGCGCCATATTGGTGGTGGTCACAAGCGTCGTTACCGTGTTATCGACTTCAAACGCGACAAAGACGGCATCGGTGCGGTGGTTGAGCGATTGGAATACGATCCTAACCGTACTGCGAACATTGCACTGCTGAAGTACGCCGACGGAGAGCGACGCTATGTTATCGCGCCCAAGGGTATCAAAGATGGCGACAAGCTCATGTCTGGTCGTGAGGCACCCATCAAGCCTGGTAACTGTTTGCCATTAAACAATATACCGGTTGGTTCTACCGTGCACTGCATCGAGCTTAAGCCTGGTGCTGGTGCGCAGATCGCACGCAGTGCAGGAGCTGCGGTTCAGTTGGTTGCTCGTGAAGGTCAATACGCGACATTGCGATTACGTTCTGGCGAAATGCGTCGGGTGCAAGCCGATTGCCGCGCAACCATTGGCGAAGTCGGCAATGCAGAGCATGCGCTTCGCAAGCTGGGTAAAGCTGGTGCAAAACGCTGGCGTGGTGTTCGTCCTACCGTTCGCGGTGTTGCGATGAACCCAGTCGATCATCCGCATGGTGGTGGTGAAGGCCGTACCTCTGGTGGTCGTCATCCAGTTAGTCCATGGGGTACCCCGACCAAGGGTTACAAGACTCGTTCGAACAAACGCACAGACAACATGATTGTGCGTCGTCGAAGCAAGAAATAAGGAATAAGCCGTGCCACGTTCATTAAGAAAAGGTCCGTTTGTTGATCACCATCTTGTTAAGAAGGTTGATGAAGCAAAAGCATCCAACAGCAAGCGTCCAATCAAGACATGGTCGCGTCGTTCGATGATTCTGCCTGACATGGTTGGTCTCACCATTGCGGTACACAACGGTCGTCAACACGTACCCGTTTTAGTGTCTGAAAATATGGTTGGTCACAAGCTCGGCGAATTTTCTGCTACGCGCACTTACAAAGGCCACGTAGCCGACAAGAAAGCGAGATAGTCATGCAAGTTGAATCTACGTTAAAGCACGCACGTATATCAGCGCAGAAAGTGCGTCTGGTTGCCGATCAAATCCGTGGCTTACCTGTTGAAGGTGCTTTGGAAGTATTGACGTTCAGTGAAAAGAAAGCTGGCGCCATTATGAAGAAGTTGGTGGACAGTGCAATTGCGAATGCAGAGCACAATGAAGGCGCTGACATCGACGAACTTAAAATTGCCGCCGTTCAAGTGAACGAAGGCCCCACAATGAAGCGACTACGAGCACGAGCAAAAGGTCGCGCTAACCGAATTCTCAAGCGCACCAGTCACATTACTGTGACCGTTTCGGACCGTTAGGAGCAGAGCGAGCACATGGGTCAAAAAGTACATCCAATTGGTATTCGTCTTGGCATTTCGCAAGACTGGAATTCAACCTGGTACGCGGGCACTGAAGATTACGCGAACTACCTGAATGACGACATCATGATTCGGGAGCTGCTGAAAAAAGAGCTTGCCCATGCATCTGTCAGTCGCATTCAAATCGACCGTCCTGCGAAAGCAGTGGTTATAACGATTCATTCGGCGCGGCCGGGTATCGTTATCGGTAAGAAAGGTGAAGATATTGAACGCCTTCGTCGTGTTATAGCGCCAAAGCTTGGTTTGAATATCAATAACGTGAAGATTAACGTTGCAGAAATTCGCAAGCCGGAAATCGATGCACAGCTTGTGGCTGAAAGTGTTGCACAGCAACTTGAACGTCGAGTGATGTTCCGTCGTGCAATGAAGCGGGTACTGACCAACACCATGCGTCTTGGTGCGCAGGGCGTGAAAATTGCGGTTTCCGGTCGATTGAACGGTGCTGAGATTGCGCGTCGCGAGTGGTATCACGATGGACGCGTTCCATTGCACACACTACGTGCAGATATCGACTACGGTACAGCTGAAGCCCAAACCACCTACGGTGTTATCGGTATTAAGGTTTGGATCTGTCACGGTGAAGTCTTCGATCTTGAAGAAAAGCGCAAGAAAAGCGACACCACGACAACAGCGTCAAAGTAATACGTTATAGGCCTTAGGCACTAAAGGGCTCGAAAGAGTTAAACAGGCTTGAAAGAGTAAATTAGAGCAGAACAATTATGCTTCAACCGAAACGAACAAAATTCCGAAAGCAGCATAAAGGGCGCAATCGCGGCCTTGCGCTTAACGGTAACAAAGTTAGCTTTGGCGAATATGGCCTGAAGGCAAACGGGCGTGGTCGATTAACTGCACGTCAAATCGAGTCTGCACGTCGCGCAATGACACGACACATTAAGCGTGGCGGAAAAATATGGATTCGTATTTTCCCCGATACGCCTGTAACGAAAAAGCCTATCGAAGTTCGAATGGGTAAAGGTAAGGGTAACGTTGAATATTGGGTAGCCAAGATTCAGCCAGGCAAGATGCTCTATGAAATGGAAGGTGTATCTGAAGAGATTGCTCGAGAGGCATTCTCACTGGCAGCAGCCAAGTTACCTATTCCAACCACATTTGTTGTGAGGACGTTAGCGTAATGGCAGCGGCAGATTTAAGAGAAAAGTCGATCGATGAGCTCAACACTGAGTTATCGGCTCTATTTCGTGAACAGTTCAATCTGCGTATGCAGCTGGGTTCAGGGCAGGATGTGAAGCCTCATAACCACAAGCGTGTCCGTCGCGAGATTGCTCGTATTAAGACGATAATCAAAGAAAAACAGTCGGCAAGCGCATAAGCGGGACAATTTAGATGAGTACAGAAAACAGCAAGCTGCAGCGCACGGAAATTGGCCGAGTGTTGAGTAATAAGATGCAACAGTCAGCAACCGTTATTGTTGAACGTCGTGTAAAGCACCCGATGTACGGAAAATATGTTCGTCGCAGCAAAAAGTATCACGTACACGATGCTGAGAATGTGCTGAACATCGGTGATGTTGTGCAAATAAAAGAATGCCGACCTATCTCCAAGACTAAGTCCTGGACATTAGACAAGGTACTGGAAGCGGCGGCTGAATAGCAGCGTCCTTTACCAGATTAGATAACAGTAAAATTAGAGTAGCGTTCCGATGATTCAAATGCAGACCGTTCTGAATGTCGCTGATAACAGTGGTGCCAGACGCGTTCAGTGCATAAAAGTACTGGGTGGGTCCCACCGCCGTTATGCTCGCGTAGGTGACGTCATAAAGATTAGTGTCAAAGACGCTATACCGCGTGGCCGCGTGAAAAAGGGTGAAGTGTACAACGCTGTTGTTGTTCGTACTCGTAAGGGAATTCGTCGTGCAGACGGGTCTGCTATTCGTTTCGACCAAAACGCTGCTGTCATTTTGAATGCCAAGCTTGAGCCAATTGGTACACGTATCTTCGGGCCTGTAACCCGTGAGTTACGAACCGAAAAGTTCATGAAAATCGTATCGCTGGCGCCAGAAGTACTGTAGGTAACAATCAATGAAACTGATTAAATCAGGTGACGATGTCATCGTAACTACCGGCAAAGACAAAGGCCGACGTGGAAAGGTTGCCAAAGTGTTGGACGATCGCGTTATTGTCGACGGCGTCAACATGGTTAAGAAGCACCAGAAAGGTAATCCGCAAGCGGGCGACCCTGGTGGTATACAAGAGAAAGAGGCGTCCATTCACATTTCGAATGTAGCTCTGTTCAACCCGAAGACCAAAAAGGGTGGAAGAGTCGGTGTACGCGTCGATAGCGCTGGCAAGAAAGAGCGCTTTTTTAACGCAGACAACTCAGCGGTCGATTAACGATCAGCCTCGCCGTTGTCACTTTTAAGGGTGGCAACCGAGCTAACGGAAAAGTTTAGACGGTTAACGTAATGACAAGACTAGCAGCAGAATACAAAGAGAAGATTGTTCCAGCTCTTATGGACGAATTCTCTTATAAGAGCGTCATGCAGGCACCGCGTATTGAAAAAATTACGCTGAATATAGGCCTGGGAGAAGCAGTTGGGGACAAAAAAGTTCTTGAGAATGCCATTTCCGACATGACGGCAATCAGCGGGCAGAAGCCTGTGGTCACTGTGGCCAGAAAATCAATCGCTGGTTTTAAAATTCGCGATGGTTACCCTATCGGATTGAAAGTAACTCTGCGTAAAGCACGCATGTACGAGTTCCTTGATCGGTTGGTGGCTATATCAATTCCGCGTATCCGTGATTTTCGTGGCATTAGCCCAAAGTCGTTCGACGGACGAGGAAACTACAGTCTTGGTGTGAAAGAGCAGATTATTTTCCCCGAGATCGATTACGACAAAATTGATGCGATACGTGGCATGGACATTACCATCACCACCTCGGCAAAGACGGACGCTGAAGCGTTAGCGTTGTTGAAGAAATTCAACTTCCCATTCCGTACATAACCAAAGAGTAGCTTGTGGCTAAGAAATCAATGATCGCGCGCGAAGCAAAGCGCACCAAGCTGGTTCGGCAGTATGCGGCGAAGCGAAAGCAATTGAAAGCAACGATTCTTTCTGAAGATGAGTCGTTTGAAGACAAGATGGCGGCAGTGACTGCGTTGGCGAAATTGCCACGTGACTCATCACCAGCCAGACAGCGAAACCGTTGTCGTATTACAGGTCGTCCTCACGGTTACTACCGTAAGTTTGGACTGAGCCGCAATAAGCTGCGTGAAGCGGCAATGCGTGGAGATGTACCCGGACTGGTTAAGGCCAGTTGGTAGAGAATTAAGAGTAACTACTTATGAGCATGTCAGATCCAATCGCAGATATGTTGACACGGATTCGTAACGGTCAGCAGGCGCAAAAGGTGGAAGTTTCCATGCCTGCCTCGAAAGTTAAGAGTGCAGTCGCAGACGTACTGGTATCGGAAGGTTATGTCGCAGGGCATTCAACTGCCGATGTTGAGGGAAAACCCACGTTAACTGTCCAACTTAAGTATTTTGAGGGCAAGCCAGTTATCGAAAAAATTCAGCGAGTAAGCCGTCCAGGTTTAAGACGCTATTGTGACCGCGACAGCATCCCTGATGTTCTCGGTGGTTTGGGTGTCGCCATTGTTTCCACCTCACAGGGTGTTATGACAGGCGCAAAGGCTCGTGCTGAAGGCCATGGTGGCGAAATCCTCTGCACAGTTCAGTAGCAATGTTCGAGCAGCTGTTACCAGCAAACGAACCTTGTAATTTTATAAAGATTTAGACGACGTCGGAATACAGACATGTCACGCGTAGCGAAACAACCGATTGAAGTGCCTAAAGGTGTTGATGTGACCATCAGTGGTCAAACTGTCAGTGCGAAAGGCCCGAAGGGTAACGAGTCAGTCACTCTCCATGAGCATGTAGAGCCTGCCATGGAAGACGGTGTGCTTGGTGTTAAGCCAGTCAACGACTCTAAAGGGGCAATAGCCATGGCCGGAACCATGCGCTCTTTGCTGAATAATTTGGTGATAGGCGTATCCGCCGGGTTTGAAAAGAAACTCGAACTACGCGGTGTTGGTTATCGAGCACAGGCGCAAGGTAATTCTGTGAACCTGACGCTGGGTTTCTCTCACCCGGTCGTACACAAAGTGCCAGACGGCATCAAAGTGGAAACGCCGAGCCAAACCGAAATTGTAGTGAGTGGTAGCAACAAACAGGTTGTTGGTCAGGTCGCGGCAGATATTCGCGGTTACAGACCACCAGAGCCGTATAAAGGAAAGGGCGTTCGTTACGTTGACGAATACGTTCTAATGAAGGAAGCAAAGAAGAAGTAAGTTTTTTTCTTCGAGAATTCTTCTACTAGTCAAACTTGGGTTTATAAGATGGACAAGAAAACAAGTCGCTTGCGTCGTGCCAAACGTACCAGAGCAAAGATTAAAGAGCTGGCTGTGGCACGTTTATCAGTGCATCGCACGCCTAGACATATCTATGCCCAGGTGATCGCTGGTGACACGCAGAAAGTTGTTGCTACGGCATCAACCGTCGGTAAAGACCTGCGTGCTGATATTAAGTACAGCGGAAACGTTGAAGCGGCGGTAGCAGTTGGTAAATCTATCGCAGAGAAAGCGAAAGCGGCAGGAGTAACGGAAGTCGCATTTGATCGTTCTGGTTTCAAATACCACGGTCGAGTCAAGGCACTTGCAGACGCAGCCCGTGAAAACGGCTTGAAATTCTAGGAAAGCACATGGCGAACAACAATAACGATTATAACCAAAGCAGCGACGGCTACATTGAAAAGCTGGTTTCAATTAACCGAGTAGCGAAGGTTGTTAAAGGTGGTCGTCAATTCGGCTTCACCGCGCTGACAGTTGTTGGCGATGGTAACGGTCGAGTTGGACTGGGTTACGGTAAAGCTCGTGAAGTGCCTTTGGCGATTCAAAAAGCGATGGAAAAAGCCCGTCGCGACATGAAAACCGTTTCTCTTGACGATGGCACGCTTCAATACGCTTTAAAGGGCCGTCATGGTGCCGCACGTGTATACATGCAGCCAGCCTCTGAAGGTACTGGAATTATCGCTGGCGGTGCCATGCGTGCGGTATTCGAAGCGGTTGGTGTACGCAATGTATTGGCGAAGATCATCGGTACGAATAACCCAATTAATGTGGTTCGCGCCACCATCAATGGTCTTAGCACAATGCAGAGCCCTGAATCGGTAGCAGCGAAGCGCGGTAAATCGGTAGCGGAAATCAAAGGTGAAGCATGAGCGACAAAATGCTTAAAGTAACGCTGGTTAAAAGCATGAACGGCCGATTGAAAAATCATAAAGCCTGTGTTCGTGGTTTGGGAATCCGTCGTATGCATCAAACGGTTGAGGTGCGTGATACGCCTGAAAACCGCGGCATGATCAACAAA
>CAKZUP010000028.1 GCA_937922945.1 uncultured Granulosicoccaceae bacterium | reverse complement strand
TAGCGAAGTTGATGCCGAAACGGCGCGTCGCGCGCAAATCGATTTTCTACTGTTTACTGAAGGGTATAGAAAAACTCCGGTGGAGCAATTGCCCCATACTCGGGCTTTTTCTGACTATAGTGAGCTGTTGAATCTGGTTGATGGTGTGTTGTTATAGATAATTCGAGCTTTTTGAATAGGATTTGTTTTTGATTTTTATTTCAATGCAATGAAGGTTTTTTTTGCGTTGACTTAATAAGAATCTACACTAAACGGCTTTATTATTGGGTCGAATAACTAGAATTAGGGATTTTCCTCTATTTGTGTAGTTTGTTTGGGTGGTAATTTATAGACCAGCTGACGTTAATCAGCGTGTTTCAGCAGGATGCTGGAACGTTTGGTCAAGGAATAACTGGTAGGTACCTCTGCTTCAAAGTGCTCACCTGTTTTGTGAACCTTTGGTTTGTGGACCTGCGGCTTATGGACCTTTTCAGAGCCGTTAAGAAGGATTGTGCGTGTTGCGTATAATCCGACCAGGAGTTCCATCCAAGTGAAAGTGCCAAGCTACCGCAGCTCGATACAGTTCTCATGTGAATCGCTAAATTGGTTACGCGATTCGATAAAGTTCTTGCGTGATTCGTTGTTGCGTGATTCGTTGTCGCGTTATTCGTTAGAATGCAGCCGCAAATTAATCAAGAATAGCTGCGACTCTATAAAGCTTACAAACGTAACGAAAAATAGCGAACGCGAACTCCAATCGCTATGCAGCGGCGCATTTCGCGCAATGGTACTAATCCTATTTATTGTCTCATCCAGTGTTCATGCGAACACGGACAATGGGAATCTTGGTACCTCAACGCCAACAAATACTAACTGTGGAGTCAATACGGAGCATAATTGCGGATCAACAGGTAGTGTTGATCCAACGGTTGCATCTGATTCTTTTTTGCCTTCCACGCAAGGCGGTAACCCTATTAATCTACTAACGGGCAATAAATACCAGCAAGAAGTAGATTATCAACATGCCACATCGAAGTTACATTTCTCTCGGCACTACAACAGCCAAAATAGTGATTACTCATTTGGTATTGGCCAAGGATGGTCATCGACCTATTTAACCAAACTGTATCGCATTGGATCCGAAGGTTATGACGTTCTTCAGGCTAATGGTCAGCGTATTAACTTTAGAAACATTACGAGTAACGATGCTGGACAACAGATTTTCAAGTCGGAGAATCCCGCATTTGGCTACCTTGAAACAGCGAATGATCAAACGACATGGATGTTGCCGGATGGTCGTCGGTTTTCTTTCCGAGGCTCCTTTCTTGCTCGTATCGACTTCCCTGGTGAGGATTCATTGGAGCTGTTTTATAAAAACGGCATGCTGGCAGAGGTATCCGATGAAGCAGGTAGAGTACTTCTATTCGAATACTATTCGCCAGAGCAAAAGTTGGCAGAGTTTAGCGACAATGCTATAGGAATGCAGCCTGGGTATTTGTCAAAAATAACGCTTCCAGATGGTTCCGCTGTTCGTTATAACTATGATAATAAACGAAACTTAACGCGAGCTGTTTACGACGATGGTACCTATAGACAGTTTCACTATGAGGACGAGACTTATCCAAACTACCTGACTGGAATAACAGAACGGACCGGTGTTCGTATTGCTACGTGGGGATACCACCCTGATGGGAAAGCAGCAAATTCATCTCACGCCAATGGAGTTGAGAGAATTGATATTGAATACACAGCACCATCAGACATAAATCTCTATGGTTCGACGACCGTTCTTAATAGCTTGCAACAAGAAAGCGTATACAAGTGGATAGCCAATGATGGCAATCCATTGCTTGTGGAGGCCTCTGGAGTGGGCTGTAGTACCTGCCCAAAAACTGGGGTTGCGTATAGCTATAACACTCATTCTCAGATATCGCAAATTCTGTATGACACAGGGATGCGTTTTGAGTACTCGTATGATGAGATAGGCCGCATTGCCAGTATTCGAGAACTCGATGCCTACGATACAGTTATATCCTTCGTTGAAAAACAATACCAAGGGCAAACAATCCTTCCTTCCCGCTTAGTGTTGCCCAGCGTGAATTTCGGCCAGCTACATACAGTTGATATTGAATACAACGAAGAACTTCAGCCTACCACTATTACTGAAATGGGTTATTCACCAGAGCGCGACAATACATCTGAATTTAAGGCGATAAGTAGATCGTCAACGATGGCCTATGAAAATGGGCGTCTTATAAAAATTGATGGCCCTCGCACCGATGTGGATGATGTTATGCAGTTCACTTATGATCAGCTAGGGCAATTGACATCAGCGAAAATGCCTTCCGGGGAGACATATAATTTAGAAAACTACGACAATAACGGACGGCCTCGAAATTTGAGTGTTGGAAGTAAACAGCCGATACATCTCGAATACAACGCGGAAGGACAGGTTACTAAGGTAAGTTCTAAAGGGCAGAATCTACTCTACAAATACGACACAGAAGGTCGACTGATTGGACTTACTGACACAAATGGAAAATACACGCAATTAAATTACGATGAAGCTGGTCGCCTAACGCGAGTAGCAGATGATTCTGGAATCGCAAATGAGTTTATAAGAGATACGGAGAGCAGAATTATCGATAGATCGTTTTACGGAATAAACGGTGCGTTAGTGCGAACGTTAAACTATGTATTTGACGCCAAAGGCCGTATAGAAACATTAAACGAGCAGTCTCATGGCTCGAGCGATGGCCAGCCCCATCATTTATCGTTAAACATGGCATACGATGAGTTTGACAGACCAAAATCAATCAAAAGCTCAGAAAGCAGGGAAACCATTGATATTGCACATGGTCCGTTCGGAAAGCTCGTTAGTATGGGTAACAGTCAGGTTGGTTATCATGAGTCTCACTTCGATGGTAAATCACAGAATATTGGATATACGGACCCCCGAAACAACAGAACCACGTATTTGAAAGATGATTTTGGTCGTGTTGTCTACTATTCCAATCCGGATTCTGGCCAACTCTATTATGAATACGATGCTAATGGTAACCGCACTAGTAAAAAAAACCCTGACGGACAAATAACGAGCTATCAGTGGGATGCCGCAGACCGGCTAACGCGAATGGATAGTCCTGATGGCATTACGACTTTTCGCTATCATGCAAACAATGGTCGGCTTGTTGAGACGGTTTTTCCAGGCGGTCGAGAATTATTTTCTTATAACAATGAACAACAATTAACTAGCCACGTCCGACATATCGATAAACAACGTTTTGAAACAACATATCAATACAATTTAACTGGTCAGTTAGACCAAAAAACACTACCAGATGGTCAAGTGCTGCGTTTTCACTACCATACCGAAGGCGCAAATAGTGGGACGCTAAAAGCTATTACTCGATCGCGTTTAATGGGGTTGTCTCAAGAGCTGCTAGTTGGCGAGATCGATCTTGACATGCGAAATGGTCGTACCGGTTATACACATTACAACGGCATATCAACTGAGTACAAATACAAATCGAATGGCCAAATAGACAGTGTTAGCGTATCCAATACACTAAAAATGGAGTATGAATACGACGAATTTGGGAATATTACGGGTGTGACGTTGGACAACGCTCATCAACAATATCAATATTTTGCTGGAAATCTTGTTTCTGCTAATACGCAGCTAGGTGAGTTTGAGTATGTCTATGACAACAATGACAATAGAGTTGAAAGCAAAGAAGCTATTCAATTTCAAGAAACCAGGCATACGCAGTATGAATACGCGAGTCCGGGTGAGGGAAATAGACTTAAAAGCCAAATAGATCTTGCTACTCGTGATAGCAAGAACTATCTATTTAACGAGCAAGGCTCACCGCTAAAAACTGATGAATATGAATACAAGTACAACTCCGATCAAAGACCTATAGAGGTACGTAAAAACGGAAAACTTGCTGCAAGCTATACATACAATAGCTTTGGCGAGCGAATAAGAAAGGTTGTTTATAATAATAGCGGGAATAAGGTAACCTACTTTCTCTACGATGGGAATACACTAACTGGTGAGTATCGTGAAGATGGTGAAGCCTACTCACAGTATATATATCTTCAAGACATTACCCCTATTGTAAAGTTGGAACGAACGCGAGCGTTCGCGATTCACACCGATCAGTTGGGTGTGCCGCGACGTATGTCTGATGATGCCGGTCAGCTAGTATGGGATGCTGATTACACGCCTTATGGTAAAGCGTTTGTATCTCTGGAAAAAAATAAACTCGATCTCAGACTACCCGGTCAATACCATGATGAAGAAACCGGGACTCACTATAACTATTTCCGTGACTACGATCCTCAAACTGGCCGCTATATTACGGTCGACCCTATCGGGTTGAAAGGCGGCACAAACTTCTATGCGTACTTAAGCGCGAATCCGTTAGCTGGGTCTGATCAGCTAGGATTATTTCCTACCTTCAGTGGTGGGATGACATCAATTACGCATGAAGAATACGACAGGCTCAAATCTTATTCTGATGCAGAAAATGGCAAAGAATTCTTTAACTACCTGTTTGAATTAAAACCGCACCCTGCATTTAAGGATATTGCTGATTATCTCGGAAGTTTTCGCTCCATTGGTAAACGTTGGTTCTTCAATAAGTTTCTAGCTCCTGGAATGATGTCTGGTATAGCCGGAATTGCCTGCGGAGCTGATGGTAATTCTATATACGGTATACCCGACCTTAATATTTTAATAGAAGGTGCATATCAAACGCGGGGTGCTGCGGTTGGTGCCGTGAGATGGGTCGGTGAAACGCTTTATGGGATGCTTCAATTAGGTGCCGACACTGTCGTTCTGGGGTTAGACCTAACGGTTGGTTTACCACGTGATTTAGTTCAAATGTTGTTTCCTGATGTTGAATATCCTGAATGGTATCCAAGTTTTCGGGACGGGGTAGAAACAATAGAAAATGTCGTCGAAATGGGCGTGGCGATTTATAACGAGCCCGGCTTAATCTGGGATGGGTTAACGGAACCCTATGTAACTGCATGGGCTGAAGGCCGATATGGAGAAGCCATTGGCCGAGGAGTGATGGAATTGATAACACTCCCTGTTGGCATAGTTAAGGTTGGCCAGAGTGCGAAAATAAGACAATTACTTGTTGCCGCGAAACGTGCGGATTTAGCCCAAGCGGGCGAATTTAAACGATTAGCAGCAGCTTTAGTTGAGGATGCACGACGGGGATGGCCAAACAATATAGATAAGCTGGGAAGCGTATTGGATGATGCCAGAGCTAGCGGCACTCTTGATGATTTTCTAGAGGGTGCGTCATTGACGCCTACAGAAATTCAAAAACTCATTGATGCTGGCAAGCTATCACCCGATGAGGCTGCCAGGCTAAGTGGAAATGCGCCAATAGCAGGTGCAACCGCCATTGATATTGCAACTGATTCTGGCAAAGGCTTCTTCGATGAAATTCCTGGCCCAGCGCCCAGAGGGAAGGAAATAGAAAATGCGCTAGCAAAGGTTGCTCCTTATAACAATGGCATGCAAACCATTGACAGTTACCCTGGTGTTGATTTTCTCGTTGAAGGTAAAATGATTAGTATGAAATCAGTCGATCTGGCGGATAAAGGCGTTAACATGCCAGATGGACTTTTTACAAAGTTGAGGAACCAGCTAAATTCGTTGGATAGTTTCCGGACTAGACTGGCAGATGAGGGTGAAATTTCCAGAGGCGCGACAATCATTGAAGACAGTCAGGTGACAAGTAGTAGCCTTGACATTGTTGTTCAGAAGGGTGTTGCTTCGGAGTCTCAACTATTACAGATAGATAGGGCAAGGGAATACGCCGAAAGCCTTGGCCTCGAACTCAGAATTGTAGAAATTCCTTAAAAATGGTAATAAGTTTCGTGTGCTCGCTTACTAGATCGTTAAGGTTCGTTGTAGGATAGTAGTGATAGTGCTTTATGTAATAGGGGCTGAAAATGAATGACGATTTAACAGCGAGATATCAAGATAAACTCGCTTGTCTTCCAACGGAGACTTCGTCAAAGGTGAGTGCTGCTGCAAGAGTTTCGGTATACAAAAGGCCTAACGGCTATTTTTATACTCCTAATGCTTTCTGTAAGGGGCTTTGGATTCAAATGCCGAAAGCCAGTATGCTAGAACTTACTGAGTCCAGCGAAAATCTTGGTCGCAGACTGGTGGAGACGCTCTTAGAAACAGTTGATGACTATCAACCCGACCGCGATTTTTTAAGACAGGATAAGCAAAAAGCATTGCGTGATCTGGCTGGGTGCAGCTCACAAGCTACCTTCCACAAGAAGGCAGATTTAGTTGACCTCAGTTTTTCGGTTGAAGAAATTATTTTCAACCCGAAACTCAAGAAAGGCAGCACTATGACTTACTACGGTAACAAGAAGGAGAAATTCAGTATTCCGCCAAACGTGACATTCGAGGCTATGGGCGTTGCCTTGTTAAAAGCGTTTGAACTCACAGGTCCGTATAAAAGGTAAAGAGAAACTTATAAGATAGAAAAGCAGTGATGAAGTTCGATGTAAAGGAGGCTGAAAATGAATGACGATTTAACAGCGAGATATAAAGAAAAACTCGTTAGTCTTCCTGCAGAGACTACATCGAATGTAAGTGCTGAGGCCCGTATAGCCATATACAAAAGGCCTAATGGGTATTTCTTCACTCCAAAGGCTCTTAGTAAGGGCCTTTGGATACAAATGCCTAAAGCCAGCAAGCTTGAACTGTCTGAATCCAGCGAAAATCTTGGTCGCAGACTAGTAGAGGCACTCTTGGAAACAGAAGAAAACTATCAGCCCGACCGTGCTTTTTTAAGAGAATATAAGCAGAATCATTTAGTTGACTTATCCGGGTGCAGCTCGCAATCCGCATTTCATAAAACAGCTGATTCAGTTAGTGTCGATTTTTCAGTTCAAGAAATTATTTTCAACCCCTTACTCAAGCAAGGCAGAACTATGGCTTACTACGGTAACAAGAAGGAGAAATTTAGTATTCCGCATAATGCGACATTCGAAGCAATGGGCATTGCCTTGTTAAAAGCATTTGAACTCACAGGTCCGTATAACAAGTAAAGCACATTCTAATTAGTCAATCGCTGTTAGCTTGCTGGCGTGACAAGTGCTGGACATGGACAGACTTCATCTTCTGTTCATATTGAATTCACTCTGAGTTCACTTTCTAGTCAGCTGCTGCTTATCCCTTAAAGCTTAATCTAATGTCTGGGAAAAAGGGAAGTTTCCCTTCCCATTCGAGAATACAACAAACGGCTCCAGTTGCTTAAGGATCAAAAGCTTATCAGAGCTAAGGGTTCGCCAGAGTGCTTGATCTGTAGTGGTTTAATGGCACACCTTCGAAAAGG
>CAKZUP010000027.1 GCA_937922945.1 uncultured Granulosicoccaceae bacterium | reverse complement strand
TTCAGCGTACCAAGTCGCGTTATCACCTGTGTCGGCTGAAAGCGTCATTTGCTCCCCATTCCTCACATCTTCTATGGCCAAAGAACCTGTTGAATAATAAGCTCCTCCGGTAGACTCATTTAGCGAGAATGTCTCGTTAGTGCTGATCGACATGTCGCGGCCCATTGTCCACCATGCACTGACCAAAAGCGTCGTATTTAACGTACTGACTCCTGAAGCGCCCACTGTTTCATAGGCAACTACCTGATCCAGAGTGGCCACTAACTCGATGATCGAATCGCCAAATTCATACAAGCTCACGTTGTCATAGGTAACGGTGCGCGCATCGTTTGTTTCGCTGCGATACTCAGTCACACGGCCAATCATATCCCAAAGGCCGCCATCCTCAAGATAGAGTGCGTAGTCTATATTTTCAGTGAATTCATCAGGCAAGCTGATGTCGACGTTGCCAAATACATAAATATCATCCAAACCACAGTCGCTGAATGACAAAAAATAATCCACGTTGTCCGCAGAAGAATAGGTAGTACGATCCAGGCTCAAAGATCCGCCGCTGTTGCTACACTGAAATGATCGGCTCTCAGTAGTAAAGTCCTCTTCTTCATCGACTCGAACTGATACTTCGACAAGCTCGTCTGGAACGTCACCGAAAGCAATAGATCGGAATAAGGGATACCACCGCACGTGCGGGTTGTTGTTAGTCAGACCAGCAATGCCATTAACAATGTTGTTAGCTGCAGTTTCCACATCATCACCAAAAGCTGTTGGCAGAATAAAAACCGATGCCAGACGCTCTCCAGACGATGAAAGCGTTACCAGTTCGTACACGTAATCTGTATCTGGCTCTCGAGTTTCATCCAGGAAATCAGTGTAAGGAGTTGAACCAAGCAGCACACCATCGCGATAAACCTCAGTTATTAAATTCGGTTCATCCACTGGATGGGACCAATACAATTCAGCCGACGTTGGTGAATAGATAACTAATTCTACATATTGCTCAGGCTCTGGCGGGACAACATACACATCTCTTGCGCCTGTGCCTCGATCAATAATGGGCACAACAGATGGAAAACTACTACTGCTTGTATCAAATGCAAACGTCACCCAAGCCACTTCAACATCAGACTCCTGTGCACTGATGGTGACTTGCAACTGTCTATTTCGTGGGAGACCGCTCAGTACAATGCTTGTATCTGTTGTACGACTCGATACATACTCTCCGTCAACGCTGATGACATACACACCGTCAAAGCGCGTATTTTCTCTATCCCAGAAAAGTTCTCCTGCGGTTCTGGAATAGATGGCGGCGCTGGCGGTTTCCAAAGGCTGCATCAAGGAATCGAATGCATTGTTGTCGATCTCATTAACGAGAGTAGTATTGCTGGTTGCTGATCCATCAAGATTAACCGTCGGACTGAATTGACCTTGTCCGTTGAAGGCCACAAGGCGGTATGTGCCAAGGCTATCAGGCACAAATTCAGTGGTATCTCTAACGGTATGCTGATATCGACCATCTACGTATAGGTTATAGCCAACTGCACCATCTACCGCATCCCAGGTTAGTCGGGTACCATCAAAGCGCACGCCGGTGACTGTTGGCAAACCAGTTAAGCTTGTTGGTGTTTCCGGCTCATTTTCATCGTTGTCCGTTGGGCTCTCTATCACTGTTGCTTGCGCGGGAAAATCAGTTGTATTGGAATCTAATAGCAACGTTACCGAACCTGGCCCATAAGTATCATCTCCATTGGTGCTAATGGTTACCTCTGTTATTTCGTTCGGGCGCAAGTCGGGCATCCAGTAGCTAGTACCAATTGTGCTGGCGACCATTTCACCATTCACAGATATTCGATACGAAATGCTTGAGGCAGAATCAACCCTGCGCCAGAATACTTCTCCCGAGTTCTGTGAATAAAGGGAACCGCGAGCATTTTGCAGCGCGCTTTGCATTAACGCAGCCGGGTCAATATTGAGCTCATTAACCAACGTGAAATTGGTTATTGGTGGCAGATCAGGATCGAAGGTTCGCAACGGACTCACATTACCGACACGATCGAACGCGGTTATACTGTATCGACCGGTTGCGAGAGGAACATATTCAGTGGTATCTCTGACTGTGCGAATATAACGAGAGTCCAAATAAAGGTTATAACCGACCGCACCATCCATCGCGTCCCAGCTAATCCGCTCGCCGTCAAAGGTGACGCCAGTTACCGTAGGCAAGAATGCCGCATGAACAGCAGAACTTAATCCAAGCAGGCTAATTGTTAGAAAAATGACCGATGCACAGTTGCGTGTGAGTGTTTTCATAGATGAAATTAGTTTTGTTAGGGTATGCATTGAATGGTTCCGATATAGCTACCTTGCGAGGACAGATATACAATCTGGCTAACGCGAGTAGACTAACACTTCAGCACTATGAGTACTGGTAATACTAACCAGAAGCGCTCGTATACTTGCACAATACTGCTACATTGTTGGCTGGTTAAAAACTATCCAACAACCCAATCGCCCTTACAACAAGCTGCCAAAACCAGAAACTTTACGAGGTAATTTGAAGATACAACTAAAAAATGCGCCTTATCTATTCTGGCCACATCAATCTGCCCCCCCCGTTTCGCACTGGCGAAATAAATAAAAGTTAAGGCGCTAGCTATACCGTTGCTGGAGGAATACCTCCGAGCGCAGTGTCGGGTCTTTCGTTGTTATAAATCCCTTACCATTTTGTAGCCAGTATTCGCGCATGTTCAATGCTATTGAAATCATGAAGATCAAGTTATTTATGTCGGACAGTTCGATCTTTTTTCATGTAAGCGTTCTATGCGGGCTTGCCTGGCTGAACATAGAATGGTGAAATAACGGCTTTCCACTCCACTCAATAATATTTTCAAGACTTCTCATCACGCGCATTGAAGTTAGTGATAAGTCGACTTCGATACCTGACCCTTCGCGATTGCACGCAGTTTAAACAGCACCAGTCAGCTTTTCGTGCCTATTGACACCGAACAAGCATGATCAATGAGCATGTTCTTTCAGGTTAGTGTCCTGCTAAGTGCTACTTATAGGACTAAAATTAATAAACTGTGAATTGAGCCACACAACTAAGACTTCTGCCCAATATCATACGAGTATGAATTAGCTGTACGCTTAACATGTCACATTCAACACTAAACAGTATTGAGTGGGAGTCGTCATACCGGTAAACTTGCATCAGTAAGTTGGTGTCACTCACACAATTTGAAGCAAATTAAGTTGTTGCAATAATGCGCTCGTGTCATGCTTATTGGATCTTATGTTTTCTACGTAGTAAAAATTCATGGCAGCGATTATCAATACATTCAGTGCAAAATCCAGCAAGTGAGAAATTA
>CAKZUP010000026.1 GCA_937922945.1 uncultured Granulosicoccaceae bacterium | reverse complement strand
GCTACCGGAACCCTGTACCGCCAAAAAAACGCTTGAAGTTTTTAACTTCGCCAGTGCTCTCTTCCAATGTGAATGCGTACTGCAACCAAACGCCTTTATAGCCTGATCGCTCAAACAAGAACCCGGCAAGATGCCATTTCTCATTCTCAGGCAAAACAGCGCCCTCCCACACCACGTCTTTACTCCATTGATAGCCGTTGTCGGTTAAATTTGCCATATCGAGAAACACGCCTTTTCGAGACATGATCTGGCGTTTGATATCCCAACGTTGCTGCTCGCTGAAACTTGCGGAGGGTGCTGGATTATCGTCTGCTTGTACGGAAAGAACCGGAAAGCAAATGCTGGCAACGATTAAGCAGCCTGCGGCAAAGCCAAGCGCTTGATAACGTAATACTTGGGATAACCGCGACCCACCCCATAAGGAATTGTAACGACAACGCATGAGCGAACTCTCCACAATGTTTCCCAACAGGCTAGCACAGCAAATGGCTAGAGGCGAATACCGGACACTATAACGGCTTGTTATTTTTTGTTGAAAGTGCTTGTTTGAGGCGAAATACAACAGACTTCGCATTATGGATTGCCGCATATGGTCTTCGCGCAAATGGATGGTCTTCAGGCTAGTGGACGGTGCTTTTCTCGGAATATTCCTGAACCAAAACCCAAGGGGCAGTCACCACGCACCAAAAATCAGGTTCGCGTGCAGTCCAATCCCGAGCATCGTCATCGGACGCCCTCGATACTGATTCATCCTGAAGCCACTGTTGTAAAAGGGCTGTGTTGTCCTGCGCCATTGCATCGCCCACTTGAACAAGATCGCGCCCCTCCAGCACTTTAATGACAACACCACGTGCAAAGTGAGGGACGAGATCTTTCCAGGCAATAATCCCTGTTTCAAGATTCAACCTGACTTTTACATCCAATTCACTTACTACATCAAATTCATTTACGCTCGATTCTTCCTCAGTAGACGCTTTATCCGCGGAGGCGGAATCGTTGGATTTGTCATCGACCATAAACTTAAATGTGTCCGTTTTTCACCTTGCATTAAGATGGCTGCATATCTGCAATAAACTGGTTAGAACGTTCAATTGACTGGTTCATTTGCTCAATTAGACGATCGATATCACCTTCGAGATCCTGAAACGTCGTCTTTAACGATCCGACCGCTTGCGCATTTAAATTATGCTTAAGGAACAAAACATTATCCTGAAACGTTTTCAATACCGGCTCCATGCTACGTTCAGCTGCTTGCATAGAGGCCAGCATTTCTTTGTACCTGGCTTGTGTATCGCGTAACTGGTTCTGGCTGTTGCGACGCAAATTAGGGTCGGTATACAGTTTGATTTCCTCGGCCCATTCAACAAAAAGATCTTCGGCTACGTTTTCAACATCATCGATTTCTTCTGACACTTCTTCAGCGGCATCCTTGCTGTCATCGAATTCATCGCTTAAGCGATCGTAGGCTTTTTTCAAACCCGTTTCTTCTATCTGCACCACAGAACCAAAGCGTTCAAGCGCATCCTTGAATTGCTCTTGTGCATCTTGCTGTGCATCACGCGCATCTTTGACATTGGAAACCAATATGTCTCGCTTATGAATTCCAATTTTCTCTAAAGACTTGTATTTAACTGTGCTGCACGAACTTAATAAAGCGATGGTGCCAACAACAACCAAACCATTTCGCCCCACCCGTAACAGGTTTTTACCCATCATCATTCCTACTTTTTTTGTGTATATAGCCATAATTCCAATATCTTATTCTGTACAGATTAAATCGTTATGCCAGCATTTATCGTAAACGCGGGTTGGCTGTGCGACGAACAAGCTCATCCCACAATTCAGCATTACAATTACCAGCCTCAATGTGCCCCTTCAGATAACCATCGCTAAGTTCTTCAACACGATCTAACTGGCATCGACTTTCGATCGCTTTCCAACGGCGCGCATCACACGCTTTCTTTTCAACAAATTGTTGAACGCAGTTCAACCCGGCAACCAGATCATCTGATTTCGATGTGTTCGACTTGTTGGGCTGAGCAACAAAATTATCGCTTGCGCTGCTGTTCTGCTTAATGCTTTCGATAACAATGGATGAAAGTTGCTCATTCATATCATCGTTATCAAGGCAGTCATCGTCGCCTGTAATAATCACACTTTTCGAATTGAACGACGGGCCAGAATAGATAACCGCCCGATAACCTGCTGAGAGCTTAATCGACGATACTGAGTTATCTTCAACAACCGCTGCTTTCAATGCGCGTGCATCATATTTACCGGCTGGCAACTGAACGCTACCTCCGCGGAAATTACAGTGCGCGTAGAGTGTCGCTACAGGTTCAGAAGAAGCGGTAGTAGCGGTTTTACTAACCACAATGGAGCTAATTGAGTTGTTGTACTCACCAATTAAACAAGGATTATTAGTCGCAAGCGTACCTGAGTCTCCACGGTAGAAGTCGTTTATATAGAGTTCGACCTGATAACCTTCAGCGACTTGCAGTGCAGAGATGGAGTTGTTCGCAATGCCCAGTTTGTTCAACTGCGCATTCGTATACTCGCCTTCGGCTAGAAGCGCAGAATTGCCCTTGTAATTACACGCGTCATACACGACAACACCGTTTCTGGCTGCAACCGCGTTACCAGTCGCACCAGCGCTTGTTGTAGCGGTCGCTGAAGCGCTGCCGGAAACCGATACCGAGGTTATCCTATTGGCAAAATTTCCGGTATCGATGCACTTGACATCGTTGCTGGTCGATGCCGAGTCGCCACGCAGGAAATCGTTTTCAAACACCGTGACACTCATGCCCGGGGGTACTTTGGCAGAAGAAATGTCATTGTTGCCAATCCCATAGCGTTTTAGCTGCGCAAGATTGTAGTCACCAACATCAAGCGTGGCTGAAGCACCCTTATAATTGCAATCCGCATACACCGTAACTGAACCTGCTGATGAAGCCGGCTTTTTGGATTCAAGTGTTGTACTACCAAATACCGCTGGGTCTTTACTGCCAAATGCAGGTTGCGGTGCTTCGATAATTAGCGAACTTACCAGCTTGTCGAAATTATCGTCTTCCAGACAAGCATCGGAATTCGTGAGCGTACCGAACCGTCCTTTGAAACCATCGTCTTCAAAGAGAGTTACTTTAAAACCGTCTAACACTTTTACCGCATTGATAGCATCTTCAGGAATACCCACCTTGGCAAGCTCTGCAGCAGAATACTCTCCAGCACTGAGTGTGACAGCTGGGCCTTTGTAGTTGCATTGCCCATAGAAAGACACATCAGCAAAGGCCATTTGTGTAAATGCCGCAAACGGCAACAGTAAGAGTCCAAGTATTTTCTTCATTACAATCTCCGGTGATCGTTCGCGCCGCACATCAAAAAACCTCACTCACTATGAAGATTGAGTGGTGCCTGTATTCAATTAGTAAATGATTGGATTCGTTCTGACAATTCAGCGTTACGTATAGAGCTGAGGAACGTTGAGTTGGCCATGAATTTGATTACTGGCCTGTTCAGAAATGCCGAAACCTTTCGCCAGTTTATCCAGATACTCAGCCTCAGCTTTTGTGTCCAGATTTACCGTCATTAATGAAAGCACATAAACCTGTTGTTCAAGCCCGCGTGGAACACTACGAATGAAGCCATCGACATCGAGAGGAGCCTGCATTTCAGCGCGAATAAATGCCGCTTCTTCCGGGCCAATATCTCCCAGCTTGCCCACTATATTTTCCTGCTCTTGTGCATCTACGGCGCCATCTGCCTTGGCAGCATTAACCATAGCCCGGATCATCACTGCAGCCTGATTGGTTTGTTCCGTGGTAACCGGTGCAGGAGCTTGCGCATTTGGTGCTGCCTGCCCTAACGCGTTGCCGAGCAATGCTCCCATATCGTTATTATTTGAGCTCGCACCCGCTTGGGATTGGCCACCGCCTAGCAGAGCACCCAGCAAACCACCGGCTCCACCTGCTTGACCGCCTGACGCTTGACCACCTGCCCTTTGCTGACCCTGTAATTGACCCAGCAAATCGCCGAGACCGCCACCGGCACTACCACCAGCACCGGATAATCCGCCAAGTAAAGAACCCAGCCCGCCAGCACCAGCTCCTTTTGACAACGCACCGCTCAATAGCATTTTGCCCAACGTTCCGACTAAATTCATGTTTCAACTCGATTAGGTAATGAAATAAAGAGTTTATCATGCACCGAGTTGGCGCTTAATCCTAGAAGGCATGTCTTATCAAATGTTACTCTTGTTGCGCTGAAACGAATCAACGCTAACTGAGACTGCCATGAGCATCGAATCTTTTATCCGTACCATACCGGATTACCCGAAAAAAGGAATCCAGTTTCGTGATGTCACCACCCTGTTTCAGGACCCAAGGGGCTTTCGTATGGCGATTGACATGTTGTTACATCCCTACGCTGGTCAAACCATTGACAAAGTGGCTGCACTGGAAGCACGCGGATTCATTATGGGTGGCGCTATCGCGCACCAGCTGTCGGTGGGATTTGTGCCCATAAGGAAACAAGGCAAATTACCCGGCGATACCATGACCGAGGATTACACGCTCGAATACGGTCAAGCCACCATGGAATTACACACCGACGCCTTCAAAGAAGGTGAGCGAGTACTGCTGGTCGATGACCTTATTGCCACCGGCGGTACTTGTGAAGCGGGTATAAAACTCATAAAAAGAGCCAACGCAACCCTGGTTGGTTGCGCTTTTATTATCGACTTACCAGCGTTGGGTGGACGAAAGCTCATTGAATCGATGGGCGTCGACGTCCACACGCTATGCGCATTCGATGGAGAGTAACCGTCGGTGACACATCAACGGGTACGACTGTGGCTTTCGCTATTGCGGTTTAACTGATCTTGCTTTTCGCGCAACGCTAACCACTGCACGGACCGCACGTGCAGTTCTGTCCTCGCTTGTTTTTGCATCATCGTTTGCACTGTCAGGATCTGTTGCTGATGGTGTGTCGGGGCTTTTGTTACGAGCCGGAGCGTTACCAATAAACAGTAGCCCGCGTATTTTGTCTAACGTACGCACGCCAATCCCTTTCACTTTTATTAATGCTGAAAGTTCTTTAAAAGGTCCATGCTGGTTCCGATGCGCCACAATCGCTCGGGCTTTGGCCGGTCCGATGCCGGGCAACTTTTCCGCTAACACACTCGCCGTCGCATCATTGATGTCGATCAGCGTTTCGTTGGCAATGGTCTCGTCAGCAGAGAGGCCATCAGTGCCCCAAAGCAATAAAGTCACCAAGAATACTGTCGCTAACCGGAAAACTCTGGCAACCCGGAAAGCGCTGGCATTCTGAGGAACATTATTATGCTGTATTGGTAACAGGCGTAAGCGCGACGGCAAACATGAGAAAAAGAAATTAAGACAGGCTGTAAAAAACATAATTGAACCTCCGTGTTCAATTGGTGTTAGTAAATTGTGATACCGGAATTACCTTAGCCCAGGTACACCGTTCAAATCAAGCTTTCGATAACGTCCCCTCTACTACGTGATCTGCGGAACGTGCGTAACGCATAACAATCAGCACAGCCAGCTGGGTTCCAAATATCAGCGATGCAAACCACAGATGCAGCGGTTGGGCGAAAATGGGCAGATTCAATCTGTCCATGGACATACCCATAACAACCGTACCAATAATCAGAAACCCTAAAAATAAATTCAAGCGTCGCAATAGTACAGATCGCGTATGCGTCACGATCTGAAAAATGAGCCAACCGTTCAAAATGACCAACGCAATCGCTGAATACTTGTGAATCGCAAAAATAGCCGAGATATTATCTATCCAGAGATGGCGATTCACATAATTACTTTGCTTTGCAATTAAATCGACTGCCTCACG
This sequence comes from uncultured Granulosicoccaceae bacterium, assembly GCA_937922945.1. Classification (GTDB taxonomy): domain Bacteria; phylum Pseudomonadota; class Gammaproteobacteria; order Granulosicoccales; family Granulosicoccaceae; genus Granulosicoccus. Next base: position 7,959 of record CAKZUP010000026.1, on the reverse strand, counting down.
TACTTGAGTTCCAAGCACAAGCTGCATTAAACCGAGCACCGTCGATAGAATGACAAGTGGATAAATATGTTTGGGTAATTCATCCAGATTAATGCGTTGCAGTTGCGTCCGTGCTGAACGAAGAATTGCAGCGATAACAAGACCGACAATTATCTGCGCCAGCAGCATATGAATGGTAATCAACCCCGGATTTAAATTACTGGCGACAACCCGCGAGCCAAGCCAGCCCTGAATCCCGACTAATATGAACCCGGCCAAAGCGAGATGAGTCACCGTTGCATCGTGACGACGGAAAGGCAGTGAAAACAATAGCGTTAATAAGATGGTAAAGCCGGTGAAGACTCCGAGCAATCGGTTGAGATATTCCGTCCATGTTTTGCGAACGTTGAAAGTGGTGTCTTTATAGCCACGATCGGCATAAATCTGCTGGTAGTTGTCCGGCAGCTGCGATTCGCTGGTGGGAGGCACCCATTGATCAAAACATTTCGGCCAATCCGGGCACCCCATACCAGACCCAGTGGCCCGCACAATGCCTCCAACCAAAATAAGCGCATAAATAGTGGCAATGGTGCCAGCCGCTAAAAGCCAAAATCGACGGGTTTTCACAAGTTCTGGCATGATCATCAGTAGTCATTAATTCTTTTAACATTTTACGGGAAATGCGTACCGTTGGACGCCTTGCAGCGCACGATCATTGAACTTTTTCTGTGCTCACCCACTAAGCTTATATGGCCAAACTAAAATCCACCTCTTATCTTGCACTAGTGGCTGTTCTTTTCGTGGCTACCCAATCAGCTGCGGCCCAGCAACCTGAGGGATTTCCGGACGAAACGCTGCAAGACTGGCAACAAAAATCATTTGTGGGCCAAACGAGCTATAAGCTGATCACTGAAAACGGGGTAACGGTGCTGAAGGGCACGACAGATAAATCTGCCTCACTGCTGTTCAAGCGCGACACAGTCAACCTTGAGCAAACGCCATGGCTGGATTGGGTTTGGAAGGTTGATAGCACCTACGAGATACTCAACGAAACTGAAAAATCCGGTGACGATTTTCCAGCCCGCCTGTATGTTTCGGCACAGATCGGGTTATTGCCTTGGGAGTCCATCGCCATTAACTATGTCTGGTCGTCAAACCAACCCGCAGGCACAACATGGGTGAACCCACACACAGATAAATCGGTGATGGTAGCAATTCAATCCGGTGATACGGAAATCGGGCAATGGGTTAGTCAGCGGCGAAATGTCCTGAACGATTTCAAAACCTTTTTCGATACAGATGTCACCGAATTAACCGGCTACGCCATTATGGTCGATGGAGACAATTCAGCCCAATCCGGGAGTGGTTACTTTGGCAATATCCGGTTTTCAGCCGAGTGACCCAAACCGCCCAGCTTGGGTGAAATTTGCGAATCGGCCCGCATCAATGCGCTACCCGATGGCTATTTTGTCGTGACCGGCCGTAGAGCCTCCAATGTTTGCCGATAACCGCAATGTGTTATCTTGAAAATGAGAAGTTGCTCACTATCTTCAATGCGGCCGTGGTGTCGAGGGCAATTAAACCCGGCAACCTAGTAATAGCGCTCGGTTCTGCGCAAAATTAAGGACAGTCGTTATGCACCGAATGTATTGTCAGTTTACAGGCTTCAAATGAAACCGCTAAACAGCGAATCAAAATATCAGAAAGCGCTAACAAAACTGCCTTTGCTGCAATCTATTGACGAACAACGCTGGGCAATCTTATCGCCGCACATAACTTATGCGTCGCTCGCGGCTGGCGAAGCAGCGTTCACCGAAGGCAGTCAAAGTGAACAGCTCTTTGTCGTTCTCGATGGCGAACTAAAGCTGTATCTTTCAACCCCGAAGTCGGATATCAATTTCTATTTGCACTCAAGGTGCAAAGGCGATACGGCTGGTGACTTTGCCGTGCTTAACGGCAGCACACATCTGGTTTCCGCAATCGCTGCAAAAAAAACGTTGCTGGCCAAATTCCCCCGCTTCGCATTTGAACTATTAGCAGACATAAGCCCCGATATTCTTGCCCAGGTTTATGACACTGCCGCAGAACTGTCTCGGCGAGTCATGTTGGCAAAAGTGTTTCTAGACATGTTTGGTGATATATCCACCGAGTGCATGAACAAACTACTGGATAACACAGAAATCCGGCACTACAACAGCGGCGAAATTTTGATAAACGAAGGTGACGAGGCCGATGGTTTGCATATCGTCGTATCCGGTCGGCTGCAAGTAGAATCTTTAAACCAAGAGAACACTGCCGTTGTCATTGCCGAAGTACGAGCACCGGAAACCGTTGGCGAGCTAGCCCTATTCTCTAATTCCAAGCGCACGGCAACCGTTTACGCTACGCGTGAATCTACCGTTGCATTTCTACAAAAATCACTCTTCGAAGAACTCATTGTTCAACAACCGAAAATGTTAATGCCTTTGTCACAACTTATCGTGCAGCGACATGTTGAAAAATCAAAGCGGGTTAACAGCAAGTCCAAAGATCAAACCATTGCTATTGTACCGCTCGATCGGCGGATTCCGCTTAGGCGAGTACTGAACCAGCTCAGACGAGAAATGCGCAAGGAGGGTAATCCATACGTGCTTGACGCCAAGGGCTTTGATACCGCCTATGGCAAAAAAGGGGTGGCCCAGACTGACTTCACTCATTTATTCAATTCTGCCATTGCCGAATGGCTAGACGATAAAGAAAATAGCTATCAAGAAATATTGTACTTGACAGACCCGACGCTATCTTCGTGGACCAAGCGTTGTATTAACCGGGCCGACCGAATTATTCTGATAGCCGATGCGAGCAAAGAAAATTCGTCGAAGTTACGAGAGATTGAACACGACTTGCGCGGCATTTTAAAAAATGCCCGTTATCAACGTAACGTTGATCTCGTTCTATTGCATTCAAGGTCGACAGAGCAACCGTCCCACACGGCACGCTGGCTAAGAAAGCGTGAAATCAACGCATATCACCATATCCGACTTGATGATGCTGAGCACATGGCGCGACTTGCGCGACGAATATGCGGTAGCGCACGAGGCATTGTATTCAGCGGTGGCGGAGCACGTGGCTATGCACATCTGGGTGTGCAGCGCGTTATCGAGGAACACGGCATTGAAATCGATTATATCGGCGGCTCAAGCATGGGTGGATTGCTCGGTGCATCCATGGCTATGGGACAAAACACAGACACGATCGATCAGTTGTCTTCTGTATTTGCCAACAAACGTGCCCTGTTCGACTACACACTACCATTGGCTTCATTATTGAAATCAGCAAAGCTAACGCGCTTTTGTCATGAGGTATACCGTGACGCAAGAATAGAAGACTTGTGGATACCGTTTTTCTGTGTGTCATCGAACCTGGCCGACGGTAAAGAGGTTGTGCACGATCGTGGCCCGTTATGGCGTGTTGTCAGAAGCACTATCTCTATTCCCGGGATATTCTCTCCTGTCCCAACACCTTCCGGGCAGCTACTCATTGATGGCGCTGTATTAAATACATTTCCCGTTGACATCATGCAAAGTCAGTTGGGAGGAAGGGGTAGTATCGTTGGTATCAACGTGAGCCAAATACCCGAGATACGTGAATACTATAATTATGGAACATCGTTATCCGGATGGCAGGCATTGTTCTCTAAAATAAATCCGTTTGCCAGAAAAATTCGCATACCTCGCTTGGTTGAAACATTACTACGATCAACGGATATAAAAAGTATTATCAGACTGAACGAAACCAAATCCATGCTTGATGTATTGGTGGAACCGGACGTAAGTGGAATACCATTAATGGAGTTCAAGTCGTACAAAGCTATCAGTAAAATTGGCTACGATGCTGCTATCGATGTGTTTGAACAACACGGGTTACTAAAACATCAACCAGATAAAGAGCCGTTATCAATTCCTGCGAATACCAGTGAAAGCCCAGCATGGGATTCCCGACAATTACAAACTCAAAAATAGTCTTTCATTTATTCAAAACGTTGAGTTGTTGTGAGTTGTTGTGAGTTGTTGCTTTGGCTATCGTCCACTTATACCGTCTCACTACCGTGAAACACACACGTTACATTTAGCAAAGACTGGTACACAATAGTTTGCACTTCATCGTCAAATTGTTAATCATTTGTGAATGTCACTGCCGAAATGCTCCATTTTGTTGCGCGCTACTATCGGTAGGACTAGTATATGCACGTCAGACAGATATTGCCGAACCCAACAGCATGTACAGGGTTCCACACGCGGAATAGTTTTGTAATTTTACGGAGGTAACATGTCTAAGTTCGATGAAGCAATAACCGATTGCAAGGCGCAGTTGGAAAGTATCAGTGTTGAGTGCGACGACAAACTACTCTCGGCCGTTGCAAAGGGATTAGGCCCGTCACTCTACAACCGTGACGCCAATTTAGTGGCAGCAGCCGACAAAAAGGAATTGGACAACGTAAAAACCCGATTTATTAGTCGTAAGTTAGGCGTTGAAGGTCCTGATGCAGATGCAGCGATTGAGCACGCTATTGAAAAAATTGGCGCAAGTAACCGACAAAAATTGCGTCCTGTTTTTTATTATCTTATCGTTAAACACCTTGGCAAAGAATCTGTTTACGATAAGTAGTCGACTGGTAAGTACATTACATCTAAAGAGAAAGCCCCTTAAATGGGGCTTTTTTTTTATTTTATCGATTCGGTTCTGCTACGCCTGATGAACCAGAGGTCAACACCAGCACAATAGAGAAGTTTTAAATTGCCTTGGTAAACAACTCTGGCCGAAGCGCGCCATTCTGAGCTTCAATAGTCTGATCGAATTGCCGCAGCATTTGCTCTTTACGTAAAGCTAACGCTGAAAGCTTATCGGCAGAATCCAGTTGAAGTTCTTGCCTGATAGCATGGCGCCGAAGTGCACTGGCGCGATAGGCTTTAAAGGTAGACGCGTCTCTGAGTGATTCAGTTGTTGCATCCTTACCGTACAGCGTGGTGTGAGCAATGCACTCGAGAACGCCTTCACTTATTGATTCGCGCAAGTTTTCATCATTCAGCAAATCGTTCAATACACGGGCGTCGAACTGCTCATCATTTACGTTTGGATCGTAGAACAAACTAATTAACGTATCGCGTTGCACCGTACCCAATCTGTATTCCAAAGCCAGAATGGCCAGATTCTGGGTAGCGTATAAATCTTGATACATCATGGTCATATCCAGCAAGGCCATACCCGCTCGAAGCCGAACGTTATTCACCGAGTGAGGTCTTCGATAATATTTCGGATCGATCTGGCTCGCCTTTAACTCTAATAATAATCGTTCCATCAGCGGATAAACGATGGCGCCTCGAACCCGTTCTGCCCAGTAGATTCGTGCACCACTGTTGCGCCAATGCCCGGTCATTAGCTCCGGATCACGTATACCCTCTTCTAACGATACAACGGTGTCGAGTAATTTTATCACTATGCCAGATAGCGTATAGGGCAGATCCGCCTCAGTCGGTTTCAACTGAGTTTGTTTGAAACTACTAAAATTATACTGTTCCTGGGGTTGCATTAGATGCGGATGGCTTAGTGTTACCGCCGCTTTGTTAGCACCATCGCTATGCACATTCGAATCAGTTAATTCCGACACCATCGCAGCGATAGGTCCGCCAAAACGAAATTGAATTTTACGCAATGAATGACCATAGCCAGTTACCCTGAGCGAACCGTCTTCAACAACATCGTGCAACATGGCAAGTGTGACAATCAACGGTTGCAATGCCCGACCTAAAACGCGTTCAGCGATAGCAGAAATGCGAAACGCGTGTGCCGACATCGTACTCAACGATTTGCGCCTGCCTTTTTCAAGAGAGCGCATCATTTCCAGACTCGCCAGGTGTACCGTTTCCAAAGAGTTAGGGTTGTCCGCCGCTACGTAATATTCCATGATGGGCAGATTCATATGCACTTCATGAACCGCCTTACCGCGACGGCCAGATAGTCGCTCACGCTTGCTATCATCGTCCAGCACATCGCGAACAGCCATAATCAACGTGTGTTTCAGTGGTTCGCGCAGCGCATAGTGGTCAACCCCGGCCAATCCGAACGCAATTTGAGTACGCGCAAAGTCTGCTTCCAGAAACGGTCGCTCAGGGAAGTCCGAATCGATATCAACACCCTTTCGCGCAAGTTCGTCACGGTTCTCCAAATCCAGAAAGCTAATCACCTGATCCCCGGCTGCGCGGGCCGTCAACCGCAATCGACTGGCTGCAATTGCCGCAACAGCTGTGGCTATTTCTGCTGAAGGTGGCTCGGGGGGGTGCTCATTATGGCCAATAGCAATTTCAAACTGTTCCAGGTAGGTATTCAATACCTGCACATAGTTGGCGACCGAATCACCGAACCACGAAAATAGGTAGCTATGGTCGACAATTTCATGATCTGCTGAGGTAATTGCACTGTAGCGATACGGCTTTCCGAGCGTATCGTGCAGCATGGATGCCACGATAAGATCGTGCGTCATACCTGGCATGCCCTGCCCGTGATTTCCATAGTGCTTGACGCCCAGCAGCATGTTGGCAGTGAGCACCGCCGCGTGGATACTCGGTTCGAGCTTTGGTAGCCGGTTGGTATTGATCAGGCAGTTGTCTCCCATCGCACCAAAATCCAGCTTTGAAGTATTGATGGTTTCAGGATCAATGTCTTCGTCGCTAAAAAGCTCCGTGGCCAGTAGGTCGCGACCGCGTTGGGTATGAAATAGCTTTTGAGGTAGCGTTGATAGAGGAACAAGGTGCTCAACTTCTTTGGCTATCCAGCGCCGGGAGATTTGACCCGCAATAATACGGTCCATATCACCAGTTCCAGCCAGCACTCCATACGCTCGCACGAGCTTAACGAGGTCGGTTAAAAGGTAGGCACGTGCCACTGGGAGATCCTGTTGAGTTACCTTATAGAGAATAGCAACTCAACGCGAAATTGAAACTATACTGATTGGCAAGCCAATGGAAATATCGACTACTCAGCACCGATCTCACTGAATTTAACATTCGCTCAGGCAAATCGCTCCGTGATTCGTGTGCGAAGCGAATTACGTAGCTGCCTTCCTGCCTTTGGACTGCGTGCCCGACACTTTCTTTGCCAACGTTTTGTTCATCGTGGTTTTCTTATCCGTAGTTTTATTACGCGATGCTTTCTTAGCCATCGCTTTCTTGCCACGCACTGGCTTGTCAGCGGTTGATTTTTGTTTGTATTCGCACAGATCTTCAATTCCACAATCGGTGCACTTGGGGGTTCTCGCAACGCAAACATAGCGGCCATGCAAAATAAGCCAATGATGTGCGTCAAGTAGATATTCCTGAGGTACGAATTTCAATAACTTCTTTTCCACCTCCAACACATCCTTGCCGGGCGCTATGCCAGTGCGGTTGGACACTCGGAATATGTGCGTATCCACCGCCATCGCGATTTGCCGGAACGCCGTGTTGAGCACCACATTAGCCGTTTTTCGCCCTACTCCCGGCAAAGCCTCTAACGCCTCTCTGTGCTGCGGAACCTGGCCACCATGCTGGCTCTCGAGGATTTGGCAGGTTTTGATGACATTTTTGGCTTTTGTATTGAATAGTCCAATGGTTCGAATATGGTGCCTGACGCCCTTCTCTCCGAGATCGAGCATTTGGGCAGGTGTCGACGCTTTCGCATACAGCGCTTTGGTTGCCTTGTTAACGCTGACATCCGTGGCCTGAGCCGACAAAAGGACCGATATGAGCAGCTCGAATGGCGAGTTGTATTCGAGTTCAGTTTTAGGATGAGGATTGGCATCCCGCCATCGAGCGAATATTGCTTCACGCTTTTTGAGATTCATGCCTGCAATATTACTCCGTTACTTCCATCCTGCGCTAATCCGGTTTAGCATTTAGCGGTAGGTAACGATGAGGTTAACGCCATGTGCGGTCGAATTAATGTATCCGATAACGAAGGTGTTCG
>CAKZUP010000025.1 GCA_937922945.1 uncultured Granulosicoccaceae bacterium | reverse complement strand
ACACCGCTTATCTATCTTGACAATGGCACGGCAATACCTGGCTATCGAGAAGCGGCTGCTATTATTGAGATGATTCACAGCACGGAACCCATGAGCAACTAATATGCGTCGTGTCGGTAACCTCAGCAGAAATGCATTACTGACCAGCCTGTTTTTAATGCTGTTTTCTATCTGCCAGAATGCTCTGGCAGATCAAAATCATGCCACCCTCGATGCCTTGTTCGAACAACTCAAAAAGGCGGATTCCAATAACGAAGCCCGAGCAATCGAATCCCGCATTTGGGCAGCGTGGCTAGAAGCGCCCGATGACAATGCTGAATCGCTTATGTCCCAAATCAGTGCTGCCATGTCGGTTGGCCAATACCAATTAGCATTGCGCTTATGCGATCAGCTCGTGGATAGCCGGCCAGACTATGCTGAGGCATGGAACAAGCGCGCAACGGTGCAGTACTTATTAGGTAGTCACGGTTATTCTGTCGCGGATATCAAAGAGACGCTGGTGCGCGAACCGCGGCATTTCGGTGCGTTATCCGGTCTGGGTTTGATCTTTATGGCATCGGGAAACTATGCGGCCGCGGTGGATGCATTTGAGGCGGTGCTGGCCTTAAGTCCTGCATCGGACAACGCGCGTGGCAGCTTGGCGCAGGCCAAAGCCCTGATAGGCAACGACATCTGAAACGGCAGGATGCTTTAAAGCGGTGTGCCACAAAAAATGTGTGTTTTAAGGATGTATGTCTATACGTTTTTTTTGCTTGCCGTAGCAGCACTCACCTTCGCTAGTGAACCCACCTACGCTGATAATTTTTTCCAGCAACGTGCGCTTGACCCTGTCAAGTTGCAAACCGGCTTGCCCGAAGCCGCCAGCCGCCTAAGATCCAAACAGGAAGTGCAAATTGGCTTTGTTCACAATAACGTTTTTATGGGCGGCTTCACACCGACAGAGCGCTTGCTGCTCGATGGTGAAAGTAGCCAGCTAACGGTACGTTATCGACGCCGGCTGAACGACTGCTGGCAAATGAATCTAAACGGTAGTTGGCTTGCGCACTCAGAAGGGTGGTTTGATGAACCGGTTGACGATTGGCATCAACTGTTCGGTTTGCCTGATGCACATCGTGGGGATTGGCCGACCGATCAACTCGACTACGAGTACGAGGTGGGTCAATCGCAACAGGCGATCAATTCAGCTGATTCCGGTCCAGGAGATGCGCAGATTCAGTTTCAACGCTATTTGGGTTGCGTGCCTGATGCCACATTGATCCGTTTCGGGCTAAAACTTCCAATTGGTGAACCGGAAAAGTTTACCGGGAACGGGGCGTTCGATGCGTTTATCGATATGCAGTCGCCGTGGTGGCGCTCAAAGAAATACTCAAGTTGGACTTGGGCTGGAAGTGTGGGCGTATTGCGCTCTGGAAGCAGTGAGTTATTAGTCGAACAAAAACGCCTGATTGGTTTTGGTGTTATCGGAACTCATTTTGCGCTAACCGCGCGTACGCAACTATTAGCGCAAATTGACTGGCACACACCCATGTTTGAAAGTGATTTGCGTGAATTGGGCACCACTGGTGCTCAGTTGACGCTTGGGTTGCGGTTTGAACCGAATCGTAGAAGCAGCTGGGAGTTTAGTTTCTCCGAAGATGTGGCGATTGATACGGCACCGGATATCGCCATTCGCTTATCCTGGTTGAGGCGCTTCGGGCCTTAAAAATGTTTAATAGCGCTATTGTTACATCCAGCCTGATTTATAGAAAGGCAAACCAGGCCAGTTTAGTCTGGTCGCCGGAAGTTAAAATAGTGTCTTGAACACATCGTCGTAGGTGCTTGCAAAGTGAATTTTCAAGCCTTTTGCTATGTACTTCGGCAACTCTTTCACATCGCTTTGGTTTGCCTCCGGTAATATTACTTGCTTTATACCCACCCGACGAGCCGCGATGAGTTTTTCGCGTATACCACCAACCGGTAAAACCTTTCCTGTGAGTGTTATTTCACCGGTCATGGCAAAATCCTTTTTCACTGGTTTATTCAAAGCTCGCGATAACAGGGCGCTTGTCATGCTAATTCCCGCACTTGGACCGTCTTTGGGTGTTGCACCCTCTGGTACGTGCAAGTGCAAGCTGTTTTTCATGAAGTAATCGTCTTTAACGCCGTAGCGCGCGTGGTTTGTCGTAGCAAAGCTATGCGCTATTTGCGCTGACTCTGTCATAACCTTACCTAATTGCCCGGTGAGCTTTAAACCACGATCGACTGAATGCACCTGGGTCGCCTCAATCGGTAGTGTTGCACCACCCATAGCCGTCCATGCAAGACCAGTAACAACACCGACACCACTGAGTCGTTTTTCGTTTTTAAACGGAGCCTCGCCAACAAACTCAGTGAGGTTCTTACCTGAAACGCTAACGCTTTTTTGTTTCGCCAGAAGCTTTACAACGCTCTTGCGCAATATTTTGTTGAGTAGCTTTTCAAGGTTTCTGACACCGGCTTCACGTGCGTAGCCATCGATTAGTGTGCGAAGCGCTGAATCGGAAATCTTCACCTGATTTTTTTGTACCTTGTTTCTTTCCAGCAATCTCGGCCAGAGGTGCTTCTTCGCTATCTCGAGTTTTTCTTCTGTGAGATAACCGCCGAGCCGGATCATGTCCATGCGATCGAGTAGAGGCCGCGGAATGGTATCGAGTTGATTGGCAGTGCAGATAAAGAGCACCTTGGACAAATCGACGCGCAGATCCAGATAGTGATCGAGAAATTCACTGTTCTGTTCCGGGTCGAGTACCTCGAGCATGGCTGATGCCGGATCGCCTTGATAAGACTGACCCATCTTGTCTATTTCATCGAGCATGATCACCGGGTTGCACACGTCGACTTCTTTCAACGCCTGCACAAGCTTGCCGGGCATTGCACCAATATAGGTTCTTCTGTGGCCTTTAATTTCGGCCTCATCACGCATACCACCGACACTGAAGCGATAAAATTTTCTGCCAAGGCTTTCTGCTATTGATTTGCCAATCGAGGTTTTACCCACACCAGGTGGGCCGACAAATAACAGAATGGAGCCGCTGACTTCGCCACGAAATGCGCCCATGGCCAAAAATTCGAGTATGCGATCTTTGATATCTGCAAGCCCGGCATGGTCGCGATTCAATATGGTACGAGCGGAGCGTAAGCTGAACTTGTCTTTCGAAAAATTGCCCCACGGAACGGCGCTGAGCCAATCAACATAATTGCGGGTTACACCGTATTCCGGTGAGCCGGTTTCGAGCACAGACATCTTCTTGATTTCTTCCTCGAAACGTTTGAGCACATGCGCTGGTGGTTCACGCGTTTCCATACGCGTCTTGAATTCATCTATGTCTGATGTACGATCATCTTTGGCAATACCCAGCTCTCGTTGGATGATTTTCAGCTCCTCGCGTAGAAAAAATTCGCGCTGATGCTTTGTCATCTTTTGCTCAACCTCAGAGCGAATTTCACTCTGTAGTCGGGCTACTTCCAACTCTTTTTGCAGTAGCACCAAGACTTTTTGCATACGCTTTTGCAATGGCACTGTATTTAGTATCAACTGCAAATCGCTGCCCGAGGCCGTTGTAATTGCCGCAGCAAAGTCGGCCAGTGGAGACGGCTCGTTAAGATTAAAGTGATTAAGGAAATTTTTTAGCTCTTCGTTGTACAACGGGTTGAGCGGAATGAGTTCTTTAATCGATTGAATCAGTGCCATGGCGTAGGCTTTGATTTCAGGGGTTTTAACCGATTTTTCTGGCGGGTAGCTCACCTCTGCTGCAAATGGCGTTTCCCGGCTAATCCAGTCCTGCAGCTTGAAGCGTTGCAGCCCCTGCGCGATAAACTGAATTTTTCCATTGCTGTTAACCACATTGTGAAGCTTCACAACACAGCCTATTTTGGCGAAATCGTTCGGATTCGCTGCTGCGCCTTCCTGATCTCCGGCGTAACACAAACCCAGCAGTTGAGAGTCCATCTTGGCTAGCGTGGCGAAGGTTTCCTGCCACGGATCCTCATCAATAACGAGTGGTTGAACCTGTGCGGGAAAGAACGGCCGCTCGAAAATGGGTAACAGCAGCAAATGATCGGGTAAGTTCTGATCGGGCAGAATCAGGCCCGTTTGAGCACTGGTGTTGTCCGACAGTGCCTCGTTTGCTTCTGTTTCATCGCTATCGTCAACGACGATGCCAGAATCATTCTCATTGTTATTCATACGCGAACGGGATTCTATGTTAATTGGTGAGCCAGAAGGATAAAGATATGCCTCTCTTTATTCTTTTCAAGGCGCGTGCCGTTGCACATTATGGTGCGTTTCACGAGCGTAACATGCTTGGAAATCGCCAGCTAATCCTCAGCCAGCATATCCATCAAGCCTTGCAAAGCCTGTTTGCCAGCGACTTTTCGCGCTCCATCGTCGGGATTGACTGCCTCGCCCAGAGTCACTATATCGTCTGCTGGTATATCGTCCAGAAAACGGCTGGGTTCACAGGCCATCAATTCGCCATACTTCTGACGCGATTTAGCCCGAGTGAACGTCAATGTGTTCCTGGCACGAGTCATTCCAACATAGGCTAATCGGCGTTCTTCCTCCAGTGCCATCTGCTCGATACTGTTGCTGTGTGGCAAAATTTCCTCTTCCATTCCGACCATGAATACGTGTGGGAATTCCAAGCCCTTGGCGGCGTGTAATGTCATGAGTTGTACCTGATCAGCATTGGCTTCATCTTCCTGCCGAGATAACATGTCGTGCAAACATAAACGGGAGACGGCATCGCTGAGCGGTACGTCTTTTCCATTTTCATCAACCAAGATACGTCCAAGCCAACTCAGAAATTCTTCAGTATTGGCAATGGATTTTTCCGCTTGCTGCGGGGTGTCACATTGGCGCTCTAACCAACCGGTGTAATCCATATCGGCAAACAGACTGCGCACAACATCCATGGCGTTACCGCGTTCAGCATTGTCGGCTGTCAAAGTCATCCAATTTGCGAAACGCTGTAATCGGTTTAACGGTTTACCCGAGAGTATTTCCGATAACCCCATACTATGACATGCGTTAAACAACGTTGAGCCCGATCGCCGAGCATACTCACCCAGTTTAGACAATGTAGTTGGCCCGATTTCCCGTCTTGGCGTGTTGATGCAGCGCAAAAACGCGGTATCGTCATCTGGGTTAACCATCAACTTCAAGTAGGCCAGCATGTCCTTAATTTCAGTGCGATCGAAAAAAGAGTTGCCACCGCTAATGGAGTATGAAATCTGCTTTTCTCTTAACGCTTGTTCGAACACACGAGATTGAAAGTTGCTTCGATACAAAATGGCGAAGTCACCAAAGCGCCGACCTTTTTGGTAGTGCTGCGTCAGAATTTCTGCCACCACCCATTCGGCTTCATCGATGCCGTGTCGACATATCGATACGCGCAGTTCATCACCAATACCCAGCGCGCTCCATAACTTTTTCTCGAACACGTGTGGGTTATGACTAATAACCTCATTGGCACAACGCAGAATGCGTTGGCTTGAGCGATAGTTTTGCTCAAGTTTGATGACTTTTAAATTCGGGTAGTCGGTTTGCAGGCTCATCAAATTTTCGGGCCGGGCGCCACGCCACGAATAAATAGATTGATCGTCGTCACCAACCGCGGTTAGCGCACCAAACTTATCGACCAGTAAACGGATCATTTCGTATTGGGCTGCGTTGGTATCCTGATACTCATCGACTAGCAGATGTCTGGTACCACCTCTCCAGCGCTCCTGAACTTCAGGATTTTCGCGCAACAGTTTTACCGGTAAGCTGATCAGGTCGTCGAAGTCGACTGAGTTGCACGCGCGCAGCAGGCGGTTGTATTCCACATAGAGTAGGGCAGCAACGCGGGTTTGATCATCCGATGATTCGGCCAGTGCCTGTTCTGGCTCTATAAACGTGCTCTTCCAGTTGGAGATCATGGTCTGCGCCACGCGCTCTTCCATCGCGCTGTTTTGCTCACTGATAATTTCCCGCAACGCCGACAACGAATCGCTTTGGTCCATTATGGTGAAGCCCTTACGCAGACCAATATACTCACCATCTTTATGCAGCATATTCAAGCCGAGCCGGTGGAAAGTGCAAATGGACAATCCGCGAACGGCTTTTGCTTCGAGTTTTTTTCGTAAGCGCTCGCGCATTTCGGTTGCCGCTTTGTTGGTAAACGTCACCGCTATAATCGAACTGGGCGAGTACTGCTTGGTGGTGATGAGATGAGCGATTTTTTCAGTTATAACACCAGTCTTTCCGCTACCTGCTCCGGCCAATACCAGCACGGGGGTATCGACATGCAGTACTGCCGCTCTTTGTTGTGGGTTGAGATGATCCATGGGTGAAACGCAATAAGTGGAGCGCTAGTCTATCGACTTCGCCGAGAAAGATCAGCGTTGACAAAGGCGAAAAAATAGAAGATTCAACGTGGCAGCAACAATACTAACTTGCTGAACCACTTATAATGCTCAACAATCGATCAACCCATCAACTGAATTAGAAAGCCGATGAATGCAAGTGAGCTTGAAAACGCGCTGAGTGTTGCCGAAAAGGCAGCCGATGCGGCGGAAAAGACCATTCAAAACGAGCTGTCGGATGGAGACTGGTCGGTAAGTTACAAGCAAGATGATAGTCCTGTGACAGAGGTTGATATTGCCAGTGAAAAAGCCATCAAGTCGGTGTTAATGCAAGCCTTGCCTGATGCCGATTTCTATGGTGAGGAAACCGGGCGATCTTCCGCGCAAGTGTCTGCCAACAATTCCGATGCAGGTCGGAGCGGTAAACTGCTCTGGTTGGTTGACCCGATAGACGGGACAAAGAGCTTTATCCGCAACATGCGGTATTACTCGACACAAATCGCGCTACAGGATTCAGGCGAGCTATGTGTGGGTGTTTCGAACGCGCCTGCGTACGGCGAGCGCATGGTAGCCAGTCTTGGCGCTGGTGCCTGGCTTAACGGAGTGCAGGTGCATTGTCGAAAAACAACGTCGCTGCGAGATGCTTTTCTATCGACTGGTAATCTTAATCGGCTCGCTCAAAACGCTGCCAGTTGGCAGGTGTTGGGCCAGATTATTCCGCAGGTTCGGCGGGTGCGTGGTTATGGAGACTTCTGTCACTATCATCAATTATGTTGTGGCCAAACCGATTTAATCATTGAGTCTGATGTGAATATTCTTGATATTGCCGCACTCACCGTGGCGGTTCGTGAAGCTGGTGGAGTCATCACCGACCTTGTAGGCAACGCTGTAACGCTCGATACCACATCGGTACTTGCCGCTGGCACCGAAGCGTTGCATGCAGAAGTATTGGCATTGATGAAACCTGTGTTTTCGAACGCGTAAAGTCTTCGCTGCTAAGCTTAGCTCTAGTGCATATACAAGCCGCCGTTAACCGGAATCTCGGCGCCCGTGATATAGCTCGTGTTGTCATCGACGAGAAAACGAACCGTCTTTGCAATGTCTTCCGGTTTGCCCACACGGCCAACGGGTATTGTGTCAATAAAACCATCGAGTAGATCTTTAGGGATAGACTCAACCATGCTGGTCTGGATAAGACCCGGGGAAACCGTGTTCACTGTAACGCCGTGACGCGCCACCTCATGCGCCAGCGCCTTGGTGAATCCGTGAACGCCTGCTTTCGCGGCGCAATAGTTGGTTTGACCGAACTGACCACGCTTTGCATTAACCGATGACAGATTAACAATACGGCCGAAGCGATGTTGCTTCATGGATTCGAGCACTGGCTTGCTCATGTTGTACAGGGAGCCGAGGTTTGTACTGATAACGGCATTCCAATCTTCAAGCGACATCTTTGCAAGTGACGCATCGCGAATAATGCCTGCGTTGTTAACCAGAATATCAATCTGGCCAAACTCGCTGAGCAGCTGGTCAATCATACTCCGGCAACTGGCTTGATCTGAAACATCACCTGCCGCAATGTGGCATGTTAGTTCGTTATTTTGCATCTGGCTTTGCCATTGAACGGCTTGCGCTTCAGTTGCCGGCAAGTAGTTGGCTATAACGACATAACCATCCGTTGCTAATTGATGGCAAATGGCAGCGCCAAGCCCGGTAGTGCCACCTGTAATCAGTGCGACTTTGTTCATTCGATTTGTCTATCGCTTCGGTTTAGTTGTGTGATGCTTCAACGGCCAGCGCAACGCCTTGCCCACCACCGATACACAAGGTGGCTAATCCACGGCTGACTTTTCGACGATTCATCTCATGCAGCAGGGTCACTAATATTCGTGCACCTGATGCACCTATTGGGTGTCCAATTGCAATCGCGCCACCATTGACGTTGACTTTGGCTGGGTCCATGCCGAGTTCTTTTAACACCGTGAGCGATTGCGCTGCGAAGGCTTCATTGGATTCAATCAGGTCAACTTCGTCCATTGACCAACCGGCACGCTCAAGGCACTTCGTTACTGCTGGAACCGGACCGTAGCCCATAATTGCCGGATCGACACCGGCGGTGGCCGACGCTTTTATCGACGCCAACGGGCGTAAGCCCGATGCCTTGGCATGTGCTGCACTCATTAGCATAACTGCTGCTGCTCCATCGTTAATACCCGACGCGTTGGCAGCGGTTACCGAGCCATCGCGTTTAAAAGCGGCTCGCAGTTTTTCCAGGGTTTCAAGCGTAGATTCAGGTTTAGGGTATTCATCTTTATCAAACAGCACTGGGTCGCCACGCCGTTGCGGCACTTCAACCGGCACGATTTCATCGGCAAACTTGTCGCTGGCCGCAGCCGCTTTCATCTGTGAATCGAGCGCGAACTCATCTTGCTCTTCTCTTGAAATGGAAAATCGCTCTGCCAGATTTTCTGCCGTTTGGCCCATGTGATAGTTGTTCATCGCACACCAAAGACCATCGGTGATCATGGTGTCGATCATTTCCCAATTGCCCATGCGCTGTCCGGAACGAGAGGAGGGTAGTGCGTGCACTGCCGCGCTCATGTTCTCCTGACCACCGGCAATAATGGTTTGTGCGTTTCCCGCGAGTATGGCCTGACGGGCCAGCGCAACGGCATCAAGCCCGCTGCCGCAAACGCGGTTTATGGTCAGTGCCGGGACCGTTTCGGGCAATCCACCGGCCAGTGCTGCCTGACGTGCCGTATTTTGTCCTGCAGCTGCGGTGAGCACGTGGCCAAGAATCACGTCGTCGACACTGTCAGGGGGAATGCTGGTCTGATTGATCAGCGCTTTGATGACGGTTGCACCAAGTTCACTTGCGGGCAGTTTTGCAAGCGATCCGCCAAAACTGCCAACGGGTGTGCGTAAGGCTGCCACAATAACGACATCGTCCATTTGCTGGTTTTTCCAATCTTAAAGTGGGTCAAACTATACCCGAAAAGCGCGTATCTGCTCTTAACTTGGACGCATGTGTTTTACCGGCTGTGATAATCTTCGTTCCTGTATTTCCGCTGCTTGGGAAAGCGTAGATTCGCCATAATTCGCCATTAATGTATTCGGTTAACTGAGTTCATTCGTACTTGATAATCCCTTACTACAATCCTGCTCGAAGAAACGTCACTTTTTCACTGTTTCTGGTCCTGTGCTTGCTGTTGCTGGTGCTTACCGGGCTGGGTGTTTTTCGCATGTACTTTAGTTTTGACTGGACCGGCGGGCAGGATCAGGCTGGTCAATTGTTCACACTCAAAGTGCGCGGTGGAAATTCGTACAATTTATTTGCGGCTGAGCCGTTCGGCTCTGTGTTCTGGAGCACCCAACTTCTTACATTATTACTGGCAATCGCACTGCCGTGGTTTCGGCTAATTGGCGGCTCAATTTTAGCGTTGTTGGCTGCGGCGGCAATCTTCTTCCTGCATCTCCAGCAAAGTCCGGCAGTGCCGGAAATTCCGTTGGAGTTTGAGTTACTGATTGTCTTGGTGCTTTATGTGGTTTATGTGTTGCTGCAATACTTTGCAGAAATTCGCGATCGCAAGCGGTTCGCAAGTTTGCTAAGCCAGTATGTTCCACCCGAATTAGCCAGCGCCTACAGCCGCAACCCCAAAAGTATGGGGCTGGACGGTGAAGAGCGTGAAATAAGCGTGTTGTTTTGCGATGTTATCGGGTTTGCTGCGATTTCTGAACAGCTGGAATCGAAACAGGTTGCGCAGTTCTTAAACGGCTTTTTTACACACGTCAGTAAAATTGTGGTTCGCCATCGGGGCACCATTGACAAATTTATGGGCGACAGCGTCATGGCCGTCTGGGGCGCGCCTGCACCAACGGGCACGCATGCTTTCGATGCCTTGACTGCTGCGATGGATATTCAGAATGAAATTGATGCTTTGAACGTGCAATTCGAACGCGATGGCTTGCCAATGATCCAGATAGGCGTCGGGGTTAGTACCGGTAAGGCGACAGTGGGGCCATTGGGTTCGGAGTATCGAATGGACTACACGGTTGTCGGAGATACCGTCAATGTTGCTCAGCGCCTTGAAGCTCAGACCCGAAAATATAAAGTGCCGGTTATCGTTTCCGACAAAACCGCCCAAGCCCTACCGGATATGCTGTTCCGTGAGCTGGATACCGTGATCGTAAAAGGTCGGCGCCAGCCTGTCACTATGTTGCAACCACTTGGACAATCATCGGTGGCTGATCTTGAAACCAAAAAACAGTTGACGCTTCACCGTCAGGCGATGGAAGCCAGTAAATCGGGTGATTGGTCAACAGCCACGAAAATGTTTACTCGGTTACGAGATGAGTGGGGTCCTGCTGAAATGTACGATTTGTATCTAAATGGCATCAAGCAGGCATCTTCCTAGCGGTCTCGTCGTCGTCCGAGTCATCTTGTGAATCTTGTCCGGTGTCACGAATTGAGCTGTTTTCCGATTCATTACCGTTTCCCGTAGATTGATCGATACCAATGCTTGACCATGGTTGCCAAGTCATACCGTCAAAGTGCTCCTGCGGCGAAAAGTCGGTTTTATATTGCATTTTTTTGCAGCCATCGACCCAGTACCCCAAGTAAAGGTAGGGCAGGGACATGACACGGCACAATTCGATTTGTTGCAAAATGCAATATCGCCCCAGTCCTCGCTGATGATAGTCAGGATCGAAAAACGTATAAACCGCGGAAAGGCCATCTGTAACCGCATCGGTAACAGCAACGCCAACGAGCTTGTCGTTGTGCTGTAGTTCAACGAACAATGTTTCACCCCAAGGATTGAGCAGAAAGCGTTCGAAATCTTCCGGCTCTGGTGCATCCATCCCACCACCGGGGTGCCTTGCGTCGAGATAACGTTTATACAAGTCGAAGTAATGATCGGCGAAGCGGGCCGGAGTGTAGTCAACTTTTATATCAATATTACTTTTAGTGTTGCGCTTGTCGGTGCGGCGAGGTGTGAAATCGGCTGCCAGTATACGTACAGGTACGCATGCCGAACAGTCGTTGCAGCCAGGTCGGTACACATATTCTCCCGATCGGCGAAACCCACGTTTTATCAGCTGGTTGTAGACCGCTCTTGGTTGCGGATGATGCGGATCGGCGTAGATATTAATCGCTTGTCGGTCATCAAGGTAGCTACAGTCACTTACCGATCCTTGATAGAGTTTGATGCGCTGTTGGGCCATTGTTCTTATGTTAGCAGACGTGTGTCGTATACCTACGGATCAGTTAGGAAAGGGTTCACAAAATTGATGTAGCGATCAGCTCTCGTTGCCAGTGTTCACAAACGTGTAACTTTATTAGGTCTACAATTATCACCCGTTGAGCAGGGTCCATCAGTGCTCAAAATAACAACAAGGCAAGCAATGAACCCTCAAGCGAGTCAAAATCTAGTAGCGATAGCGCAAGGTGTGTCCGATAAGCTGTTGAAACAGATCAGTTTTCCGAGTCCGTTGCGCGCACTCACTGAAATTGGGATGTTCGCCGGTGTTTTTCTTGCTGCCGGTTTTATCAGCCTCGGTTTGGGCGTTCGCGACATGCTTGCACCCATGGTTCCGGTGATTCTTGTCATAATGTTAGCTAATGTTGCCAGTGGCGTTTATCGTCGCGACATTACTAACTCAATTATGAACATCTACGTACATTCTGCGTACGGGTTCCTACTAGCAACCATCGGCTTTATGGTGACTATCGGTTTGTTCTTTCCAGCGTTTGCAGATACGAAGTTCATTTTCTTTTTTCTGTTCTTTTCTTTTTTCGTCAGCAATACCGTTCGGCCGTTAATCAGTGGCACCGATTTCATGGATGGTGGCGGTCGTCGTACTAACTAGCGTTAATTCATAGCGCTCTTTGTCGAGCGTGTTGTCAGTAGAAATACCCACACGTTTCATCTAGCGTTGCGCACCCGCAAAGATTTTTTTGCAATAGCGCTCAAGTGAATCACGCAGTTCAGATTCACTCTCTTTCCAGTCCATTTTCTGCATTATCTGCTCAAACCGAGATGCGCTAAGCCAAGGCGCTTGATCATCATGCAGGCGTTGCTGAATGTGTTCTTGCCAGTCTTCACGTTCCTGATCGCTTAGCGTTTCAGGAAAATTTCGGGCTCGATAACGAAACAACATGGTGTTAGCGCGAGGGTCATCGAAAAGACCTTCAAACTCTTTTAGTTTGGCGGCTGGCGATGTTTGTATTTGCGCAAAACGCTGCTTGTCGTGCGGTCCAAAAAAAGCCCCGGAGTACAACGAGCCATCCACATCATCAACGCTGGCATCCCACTCGCGTGTCATGGACAGCCGGATTTTCTCAGCAAATTCATCGGTGTGTTTTTCTGCCAGAACGTTTGCATACTGCTGTTGTTTTTCCATATCGATGTTAAGCCTCTGCGCATCTTCCGGGCGCATGGTGTTCAACGGTACCAGCACCGGACACTTGTTTATTTGTATGGTTCGTAAGTGAAGACGGGGCTGATCTTTGAGTTCCGCAGCAGAGACAAAAACGCGCGATGCGATTTGCGTGGCCGTAAGATCGAAAAGCTCTTCAGGGTTTGTGCGCAGATCAATAACGATGACACCATTCTGATTAACAGGATGGCGCGCAATGGGAACCACAATACTGGTATGCCCGAACTCGCCTGGAATCATGCCTGAAACATGAATACAGGGCTTACGCTGTTGGAAATTCAGTATGCTTGCAACGCTTTTTTTGTCTCGATGATTCAGTGCATAGTTGAATAGCTTGGGTTGACGTTCCATCAGCAGGCTTGCCATGCCAATAGTTGCTTCAACATCGGATAGTGCGTCGTGAGCATGCGTGTGCTCGATATGGTTGGCGGCACTTAATAATTCAAGTTTATTGCTGGGAGAGCCATCGTCGAGAACTGGCCAGTTAATGCCCTCTGGCCTCAACGCTCGAGCTAAACGCACTACATCGAGCAGATCCCAGCGGGAGTTTCCGTCTTTCCATTCGTATTCGTAGGGGTCACAAAAATTACGAAACAGCGTGTGACGCGTGAACTCATCATCGAAACGAATACTGTTATAACCAACCGAGCAGGTGCCAGGCCGTCCGAGTTCGCTAACGACATTGTTTATGAATTCGGCTTCATTAGTGCCGCGTTGCGCAATGTCGTCTGGTTGCATTTGCGTAACACGACACGCTTCAGGGTTAGGCAAGTAGTCTGCCGGTGGTTTGCAATACAAAATGATGGGATCACCAACAGGCTTTAAATCAAGTGTTGTGCGTTGGCCTGCGAACTGTGCTGGTTTATCCCAAGCGGGATGGATGCCAAAGGTTTCGTAATCGAACCAATAGAAAGTGGCATTGTTGCTCACCAGGTGAGATCGTCGGGTACCTGATAGTCAGCGTACTCATCGTCTGCTTCACTACCAGAACCATCGTTGGGTGTTATCACGACCCAATCAGGGTTCAATGCACGAACCTGCTCTCCCACCTTGGCAGGGATAAGATAGGTGGAGCCGTTCAATCGAGTGATAACCAGACTACCTTCAACCAATTTTTCGCGCAGCTCCTCACTAACAAACAGTTGCTTTATACGTTTGCCAATAATGTAGCTATGTGCAATGCGATCCTCACTGATTTCCGGTGCAGTCGGCTTCTGCACATCCTGTTGGTCGGACACGGTTTTGGTTTCAGTTGTGGCTGGCGGAGTCGGTGCTTGTTCAGTGTCTGAAAGCGCGCCCGGTGGTGCAGAGTTGTTGGTGTCGACGATAACGCCAGTGCCCACAGTGGCTTTATCGTCTGAGGTTGGTTTCGACTGTGCAGCCTGTTTTGAAGGCGCGGTTAAATACTCTACCTGTGCCGTTTCGATTATCCTCTTGATTTCGGCTTTAATGCGTTTACGTTCAGCGATGGCTTCACGCTCGGCAATATTGGCTCGTTCCAGTGAAGACGGACCGGAGCTGTTGTTATTTTTCTTATTCGTTGTTTTTGATGTGCCACTGCTCTTTTTTTTGGGTTTTGCTGGTCGATGTTTTTTCTTATCGGCTGCAGACTCTTTGAAGCCCGCTTTAAGCATTTGCTCGCGTAATGAATCGGACATGATCGAAGAACAGTTTTGTAGTGAATGTGGTTGGCTTACAGTTGAATCGTAGCATAGCCTTCAGGGCTTGCCGGCATCATTGGCGGACATTTCGTTTTGTGGAAGTTCGCTATTGCTCAGAAATTCCAGACACAGGCGGGTAAATAGCGCCGGTTTTTCAGCATGAGGCCAATGTCCTGCACCGCCAATCTCCTTGAAAGCGGGTTGTTGGAAGTGTGTGCGTATGGGTAGTTCGTCCTGTGCGCCAAGGTAGTCACTTTTGCCACCCTTTATAAACAAGGTAGGTGATAAAACTTTGTGTGCGAAGTCGGGTGCTTTTCGGATCGCTTCGTAGCTTGATGCGATGCCTGACAAGTCGAAGCGCCAGTGGTAATTGTTGTTATCGTCTCTGTAAAGGCTTTTCAGTAAAAAGCCTCGTATACCGGCATCGGGAATCTGCTCACGTAACTGTTTCTCAGCATCTGTTCGGCTGTTAATTTCATTAAGTGCCACACCCTTGAGCGCTGCAATAATAGCGAGGTGGTGCGGTGCATAAAGGCGGGGTGCAATGTCGACTATGACCAGTTTGTCGATGGTGAACTGATCGTGTTCAGCGGGGGGGATGTTGCCAGCCATTTGCATGGCGACTTTACCGCCCAGTGAATGGCCTAGCAGGTGAAATTGACTTACACCGTTAGCTTTAAGGTGCTGAGTAACCGCGTCTGACAGCGCCTGTATTGAGAGTTCAGGCAGGGTGGGCGACATACCGTGTCCTGGCAAATCCAATCGAATAACGCGAAAATACCTTTCTAAATGTATGGCAATTGACCGGAAGTTATCGGCATTTCCGAACAGGCCGTGTAAAACGACTAACGGAAAGCCTTGGCCGGTGGATTCCTGATGCAAAGATAAGGGCTCTATCATGGATTTGTGGCGACTTCGTGGTTGACTTGTTGGTTCAAGTAATGCGGCATGGAGATTAGGGTAAACTGACGGTTTGAATTGGTAGATGCGTAACACAGTGTATTCAGAAGTGAGTCAGCGCGCAAAGGCGCTGGTATCGGAAACCGATACCGAATTTTTCTCCCAACGCCAGGTTGGTCTGGAAAAAGAAACGCTGCGCATCGACGCCAGCGGTAAAATCGCGCAGTCTGATCATCCGGCTGCACTGGGTTCTGCGTTGTGTAATTCACAGGTTACCACTGATTTCTCAGAAAGCCTGCTTGAAATGGTAACACCACCTTGTGCGTCTATCGGTGATGCGCTCGATCACCTCACCGGTATTCATCAGTTTATTTTGCCGCGTCTGGAAAACGATGAGCTGCTATGGAATACCAGCATGCCATGTATCATCGATGGCGATGACAGTATTCGTATTGGCCACTATGGCCACTCCCACAATGGCATCATGAAGCACGTATACCGTAAAGGGCTTGGCCTACGCTATGGTCGACGTATGCAGGCGATTGCTGGCATTCATTTCAACTACTCCATGCCAAAGTCGAGCTGGCCCCTGTGGCAACAACTGCATAGCATGCCGGAGCCTGCTTCGGTGTCATTGGCTACAACCGGCTATTTCCACATGACGCGAAACCTAATGCGTATTGGTTGGTTGGTGCCGTATTTGTTCGGTGCGTCGCCTGCGATTTGTCAGACATTTCTGCCATCTTGTGCCGACTCCGATCTTGCAACGCTGAACCAGCACACACGATACGCACCGTTTGGCACTTCGCTGAGAATGGGAGAAATCGGCTATCGTTATAAAGAAGACACACCCATCGACTTAAGCGTCAGACACGATACCTTCGAGCATTATCTGGAAGACATCCTTGCACACGTAAGCACGGTTCATCCGGCGTACGAACAAGCCGGCTTGCTCGATGCGAAAGGGCATCATCAGCAACTTTCCGCATCACGATTACAAATTGAGAACGAGTATTACAGCAGTGTCAGACCGAAGCAGATTCCGCCAAAAGGCGAAATGCCGATACTTGCACTGAAGCGAAGCGGCATCCGATATCTTGAGCTTCGATCAGTCGATGTTAATTTATACGATTCGGCTGGCATGCATATAGAGCAACTCGCCATGCTGGAAATGCTTATGTTGTTCGCGTGGTTGGCAGATAGCCCACCGTTACATTGTGATGAAATGGACGTAAATAAGCGCAATGTTCAAAAAGTTGCACACCATGGTCGTGAACCTGGCCTGACACTTAAACACCAAACCGGGAACGTAACGCTTGTTGACTGGGGAAAACAGATTCTTGAATCTCTGGTGCCTATCGCTGAGTGGATGGATACGGTTAACAACAGCCACGTTGAAGGGAAATTGTATCAACGCAGTTTGCAGCAACAGCTGGCCAAGCTCGACGATCCTACTTTGACCCCCTCGGCACGTGTGGTTGATGAGCTGGACGAGCATGGTTCTTTTTTCGCCATGAGCATGGCGCATTCCATAAGCCATAAAGCCAGCCTGTTGCAGCAACCTGTTAATCAGGCTTTGCAGGCATCACTATCCGAGATGGTTGAGCAGTCGGTGCAATCGCAGCTTGAATTGGAAAAGGGTACGGTTGGTAGCTTCGAGGCTTTTCTAGCGGACTACTATTCGCAACTGCAACCTTTCCACAAATCTGAAATCTGACTCGGCTATGTCCATAAATTCGTTTCTGCAATCACTAAACGACCAGACTTTAAGCGTCGGGGCCGTGGTATTGGCTGGCGGGCTTGCAAGGCGTATGGAAGGACAAGACAAAGGGCTTATTGAAATCCAGGGTCGCCCCATGGCTGCATGGGTTCTTGAACAGATTCGCCCGCAAGTGCATGATATTGTCATTAACGCCAACCGCAATCAGGCGGCGTATGAAGCATTAGGAGCCGATGTAATACCCGATAGACATACAGGTCACATCGGGCCTCTTGCCGGTTTAAGCGCCGCGATGCATAACGCCACTAATGAGTATGTGTTTATGTGTCCATGTGATTCGCCTTTTATCGATGCAACCTTGGTTGAGACGCTCGGTGGCGCATGTCTTAAGCAGGATGCTGATGTTGCTGTTGCTAACGACGGCGTTCGAATGCAACCGGTGTTCTGCATGGTGAACCGACGCTGTCTTGGGTCTCTCGATGCCTACCTTGAATCGGGGGAACGCAAAATCGATCGATGGTATGCACAAGTTAATACGGTTGAAGTCGATTGCTCGTCACTGGCGGGCTCGTTTCGCAATATCAATACTGAACAAGAGCGTCTGGCTGCAGAGCGAGAGTTAATTACATGAGTATCGACAAACAACCGTCTTGTGAAGACCCCTTTGACAGCTTGCTGCCAGTACAAGAAGCGCAAGACCGATTATCAGACGCATTAGTCACTGTCGCTGAAACAGAACTGATCGATCTTAAAGATGCAACAGGTCGTGCTCTAAGTGAAGATGTTGTCTCCCCGGTTAACGTTCCTGGCTATACCAATTCGGCCATGGATGGCTACGCTATCGCGTCTGCATCCATACCCGTAAAGGGTCATGCAAGCCTGGATATTGTCGGGTCTGCCTGGGCGGGCAGAGTGTTTGATGGCGAGGTACAGCCACAACAAGCAGCGAGGATTTTCACTGGCGGACTCATGCCGGTTGGAACCGATACTGTTGTTATTCAGGAACACGTGTCGACTGATGGCGACACAGTCACCATTGATAGCCAAGTGCAGCCGGGCCGAAATGTTCGGCAAGCGGGCGAAGACGTACTACAGGATGAACTGGTTTTAAAAGCCGGCACACAGCTTAAGGCCGCGCAAATCGGGTTGTTGGCGTCTTTAGGCATCAGAGAAGTTAATGTGTACAGACGACTGCGCGTGGCTTACTTTACGACCGGAGACGAGCTCTGTGCGCTGGATACCCACGCAGGTCAAACACTCGCGCCGGGCATGTTGTTCGATAGTAATCGGTATACGTTAGGCTCCATGCTCACATCTCTCAATGTTGAAACGATCGATTTGGGCATTGTGCGTGATAGTGCGGAAGCTACACGCAAAGCGATGTTGGACGCGGCCGCTAAAGCGGATATTGTTGTTACGTCTGGCGGTATTTCAGCCGGTGATGCGGATTTTGTAGCACAGGTTTTTCATGAGCTTGGCAACGTGCGTTTTTGGAAGTTGGCGATGCGCCCGGGCAGGCCACTGGCGTTTGGACAAGTTGGCAACGCGTTTTTCTTTGGCTTGCCGGGCAATCCTGTGGCCGTTATGGTCACGTTTCTGCAATTCGTACAGCCGGCTATAAAGCAAGTTATGGGATTAAGCGCAACTGCGCCCTATACCATCAAGGCCACGTGTCAATCGACGTTGCGAAAGTCATTGGGCCGAGTTGAATATCAGCGTGGTGTGTTGAGTAATGATGAACAAGGTAATTTGATTGTCTCGTCAACCGGCAAACAGGGGGCGGGGCGTATCAGCTCCATGACATCGGCAAATTGTTTAATCGTTATTGCGGCAGATGCAGCAGGTGTGGTGCCCGGCGATACCGTTGAAGTGCAACCGTTCGAAGGGCTGTTTGGTTAATCCCTATTACCAGCGTACCAGTAGCTTTTCGAGTCCATGAAAATGAAAGCTATTCTGATAATGTGGTTGTTCAACCAGCTGAAGTTCAGGTAGACGTTTGAACAGCGTACAAAGCGCAACTCGGATTTCCAGCTTCGCAAGGCTTGCGCCAACACAAAAATGTAAACCAGCCCCCAAAGATACGTTCGCGCCATCGCGTCTGTCAGGTAGAAATTGGTCGGCTGAATGAAAGCGCTTGGGGTCCCGATTTGCAGCACCCAGAAGCAAAGCGATTTGCTCGCCTTTGTCGATAACAATGCCAGGATGGAGTTCAAATGTTTCCTGTGCATAGCGCGTGAATAAATGCAATGGCGCATCGTAGCGCATAGACTCAGCTACCAACGCATCAGCATTTTTTTTATCGATCAACCAATCGCGGGAGCAATGCTCAGCGTGTTGAGTGCTAAGCAGAATGTTTACTGTGTTGCCTATTTGGTGCACAGTTGCTTCATGACCAGCATTCAACAATAACACCGCGACACTAACAATTTCTGCATCGCTCAGTTTGTCGCTACCAGGTTGTGCAAGATGAGAAAGTAAGTCGTCGCTGGGCGACTTGCGCTTGGATTTTATCAGTGCCAACAGCAGGTCTTTAAAATCGGCTGATGCTTGATTCGCTTCAAGTTCATCTTCTTTGCTCTGGGTTAAGGTGTATACACGTACCATTGCATGCGACCAACTGAGCAAGTTACGACATTCGCTATCCGGTACGCCAAGTAGTCGTGCGATGACGGTTACAGGAAGTGGTGTGGCAAAGCTTTTTAACAAATCGGTTTCAGGTTCGTGTTCAATCGTGTCAATGATTGAGTTTGCCAGCGTCTCGATGCTGTCCTCCATTTGCGCAACTTGCCGCGTCACGAAAGCTTGATTGACACACTTTCGCAGGCGTGTGTGTTGCGGTGGCTCGAGCGCCAGTAATGAATGTTTCTCGACTTCAGCAAATGTATTCAAATGCGGAGGATGTTCGGGTAAAGGGTGGCCCTCTGGAGGTAAGCGTGCCAGCCGAGAATCGCGCAGAGCGCTGTTAACTGCATTGTATTCGCAAAGGCACCAAAAGCCGTAATCCTGCCAGAATACAGGCCCACCAACGGCGTGTAATTCTGAGTAGAAACGGTAGGGGTTATTATAGAACTGCGGCTCTTTCGGGTTCTGCTGAAAATGCCGTTTATTGGACGCTTCAGGTATCATTCGTCAATAGTATTCCATTGCAGAGCAGGATGGATAAAAATGCCGCCTGCTGCCGTTTATTTCAGGTATCAAGGCCTGTGCAAGCGCCTACTTTGTCGCGATCTGCAACGATAAGCCGCGCTCCATTGGCAGAACTGTGACAACTATCACAGCGTGTGGGGCAGGTTAGTCTGAGATCGAAGGTAACCTAGTGCATATATTGCATCTACAAATGCATCGACGAAAAGAAGTCCGATGATCTTCCGTTCATGAGCAGCAAACTACTTCTGGTGGAACCATCCGCCACGATGCGCTACGTTCTCGAAAACTATGCGCAATCGTTGGGATTTGAGGTGGTTGCCATTGGTGCGTATAACGAAGCCGAAGAAGCGTTGCATCAGCAATATCGCTCTTACGGCGGCGAATTTTCCGGGGTATTGTTCGGATGGCCGATTGTGCCCGATGACTCCGCAGATGCGTTGATTTTAAAGCTTGAAAACCCTGAATTCTCCGATCTGCCAGTGATTGTCATGTCGACAGACATGCGTGCTGAAACCCGTGCATGGGTTGCAGGCCGTGAACACACGGCTGTGCTGCGCTGGAAGGAATACCAGGCAGTTGATGAACTATTGCAAAAGCTGCTGCAATCCCCCAAAAACGATCAGGATACTTTCACCACTAAATTCGACAATGCCGATATCAATGTGCTCATTGTTGATGACTCGGTGAGCATCCGATTTGCTCTTCGGGATTTGTTCGAGCTACAAGGTTATAAAGTCAGTGTTGCCAGCGGTCATGATGAAGCCATTGCCGCGGCTCGACAAAGTTCGTTCGACATTGCCGTGCTCGATTTTTATTTGCAGGACGGCACCGGCGATGCATTGTGTAAGAAACTGATAGCCGATCCCAATACCGGCAACGTAGCATGTGCAATTCTTACGGGCACTTACGCTGATCATATAATCAAGCGAAGTTTGCGCGCCGGCGCGGTTGAATGCATGTTCAAGAATGAGTCAAGCGAGCTGTTGTTGGCCCGTATTGATGCATTAAGCCGATTCGTACGTCAGCGCAAGCAATTAGGTATTGAGCAACGACGGCTTGATGAGTTGGTTGATACGCTGGCTGGCGCTACTATGGTTATTGGTGCAGACGATACAATTATCTATGCAAGTCAACAAGCCAGTAGCTTGCTTGGCTTTGACAACCGGTCAAGTCTGCTTGGGCTTGGTTCTGCACAGGTCGTCGATATCAACAAAATTAAATCGTCCTCTGCGGGAAAGTTCAGAGCGCAGTGGCGTGACGCTGCTCAAGGATTAGTGAGCGTGGTGTACCGTCAAATGCTACTTGATGAGAAGAACGATATCGTTCTGAACTTCAAGTTGCTTCCCGGTGTTGTTGAACCCAAAGTCCCGGTTGGTACGCAAACCATTCAGTCGGCCAACGATGTTGTTGCAGCGGTTAAACTACCGCAAAGCAGTATGCCGTTTGTTGCGGCGCTGAATGCGTATCCGGCATCGTTGTCAGATTCAACTGAATCGGTGAGCTTACTGCTGATCGATACGTTTGTGGCCGAGGGTAACGGAGACATGCAGCCTACAACACAATTTGCAGACTTACCCAATGTAATCGAAGCTGCGCTGAAAAACGTCTACAAGCGAGAGAATCATGTTGCTCACCTTGGTGAGAATCGCTATGGATTTATTCTTCGGCACACGACAGAGCCTCAAGCGTATTTGCTGACCAGAAAAATCATGCAAATCTGCAATGCCATAGAAACTCAGAATAAGTCACTTCGCATCAGCTGTACCGGGTGCTTGTGTGGCGTATCCAAAAACAAGGCTAAATCGACCGCACAGTTAATCAGGCTAACCATGCAAGGTCTGGATGTGGTTAATCAGCGTGGAAAAAATCAGGCATTATTGCTGGACTTGCGGCGTATGCTGCCGGTGTACGCCAGCAAGTAGGTACCAAGCTACTCCACGTCGCAGGTGTGCACCTTTATCTTAGTGCGCTTAACGAGGCTCGCTGTTGCAACGTCGGCTTGATTTGATGAGTTGCTTACGGGCTCAGTTTATTTATTCAGGGTGACGATAGCGCAAAGAACCCACCCGAAGCACCCACCAATGCGGTGGTATTGTCCGCACTGAATACAACGCTAAGAGCTCGAGGTACGCTGAATAATCGCTGCCATCGCTCTTCATCTGGTCGGAAAAAATCAAGACTGGCCGTATTGGCTGCCTGCCAGCCGATGGCGATAGTATCCAATAATCCATCACCTGCAAGTCGTAGTTGTGCAGATTGAGAAGTTGCAGGAGGGACTCGAACACTATCGGTTCCAATCCATCCTCCGGCACCACGTTCGAGTTTCCAGGCTACCGGCGTTAGCTGATTGGCACTGTCCAGCTCCCAGCCTGCAATAGCTACGGTATCTCCGGTAATTGAGCCTACCACCACAGAATCTATCGACGGGTTTATACGCTCGAGTGGCTGGATGAGTGTTGCCAGCCATTGATTGTTGTTCAGCTGGTACTCGTGCAAATGCAAGGTGCCGTTCATAGCGGACAGAGCCATGACCTTGTCAATGCCAATAGATGTAGCAAAAGAGCTGAGTCGCGTGTGTTGCGCGGGTAAGTTTAAGTTTGCGCTTGCCTGCCAATTTAAATTACCGCGTTCAAAAATGGCTAAACGATTATTCGTGCTTTCCAATGAGGTGTTAGATAGCGATACGTGGTGAGCGCCTACAATCAGACGGTTACCATTAGCCGATAGCTTTAATCTGAGCGACTGTCTATCCCATGTTTTGCTAAAGCTGCTTGCAAGGTTGCTGTTAAACACATCCACACTGGCCGTTTGTATCCAGGTTTCGCCAAGGCGGTCGAACACCGCAATTTTAGGATTACTACTGTCGTTAAGCGATGCGATTGCCATGGTGTCGCCGGTAGCGGACATGGCGACCCGTAAATCGGTCGTGGTATTTTGATCTAAACCTGTTGGTGTGAGTGTTGCGCCGGCGCTCCAGAGGTTATCGTTTTTATAGTGAACGGTGGCGTTAAATGCGTTCGGATTGCTGACTAAGGCTGTTTTACCATCCGCACTTAATGCGATATCGCTACCATAGCTTGAACTACTATCGGCATTGGACGACTGAACCACTTTTATGGCGTCGACCAGCAAACTATCCACTGGCATGCGCAATGAACTCAAGCAATTCGATTCAGTACAGATTTCAACACGGTAGCTCAAGCTATCCCAAGCCATTTGATGGGCCGCAATAGGCATGTCGTAGCTTGTGGAACTGGTTGCTATATCAGCGACTATTTGAGTTTCGATTGTACTACTGGCGTTGTATTCGTAAAGGTTGATCTGAGTCACCGTATCTTCCGGGTTGCTCTCGCGATCTATCCAGTCGAAGCGCATAACGCCGGGTTCTGTACTTATCGTTAATTCTGGTGCGTCTGGTGCAATCAGACCATCGTTGAATAATGAAGCTGACAGTTCAGAATTGGTTGCGCTGTTGGTTTCAGTGTTGGCATCATCGTCCAATACCGCCTTGTCCGCATCGGTATCAATCTCCTCTTCGACCAGACAGGCGCTAAGGCTACAGGCGAGCAATACAATACTGAGATGTCGAAAGGTCAGATTCATGTTGTGTAACCAGTGAATTGGGCGCGAAGATCTAATGCAATCGGTATGAAAGGCGATGCCGGCGTCTTCGGCTACACGAGGTATTCGGTTTGAGCCGTCTAATCAAAATGTCCGAAGTTTTGCCAGCATCGCCAATTCGGGAGTTGCAATATTTGGTCCGATCTGGCGCCGGGGACGCTCGAATCGGGCCGCAATGGGGTGTTTTGAGGGCGGTTCAGTGGCTGTGGCGCTTGATTGGCGCTGGGGTAACGTTAGAGTTGTTCGCCTGGAAGGTTAGCGCTTATCGGTGTTTTCAAGGCATCGATAGCATCTTGAATACCGTTCACGCTAAGCGTGAACATTCTGTCGTGCATAAGCTGGCGAATAATCCGTATAGACGGCGTTGTTTCCCAGTAGTCGGGTTTTTCCGGATTAAGCCAGACACAATGCGAAAAGTGCTGCTGCATACGCTGCATCCACACAGCACCCGGTTCGTTGTTCCAGTGCTCAACACTACCGCCTTCGGCGACCACTTCATACGGGCTCATGGTGGCATCGCCAA
Source organism: uncultured Granulosicoccaceae bacterium (assembly GCA_937922945.1). Classification (GTDB taxonomy): domain Bacteria; phylum Pseudomonadota; class Gammaproteobacteria; order Granulosicoccales; family Granulosicoccaceae; genus Granulosicoccus. Next base: position 43,008 of record CAKZUP010000025.1, on the reverse strand, counting down.
CAAATATTAAGCGGTATTTTTTGCCATAGGTGCGTATGAGCTCCGGTACGGATACCGTATCGTTGTGGCGGCGACTGTTATCTTTCCATACTTTTTCGTATATGAAATTATGAAAGTAGAAGTGCTCCAAGTGTTTAAATTCTGTTCGCGCAGCTGAAAATAATTGTTCGCACAGCGCGCTGTGGTAATCCATCGAACCGCCAATATCGAGCAGCAAAAGCACGTTAACCGAGTTGCGGCGTTCTGCTCGCATTTTTATATCGAGTAAACCCGCGTTTTGTGCTGTGGCGCGAATGGTACCGTTTAAATCCAGCGTATCCGGTCGACCGTCTCTGGTTAATCTGCGCAAACTGCGCAAGGCGATTTTGAAGTCTCTGGTGCCTAATTCGCGTGTGCCATCCAGATCTTTGTAGCGCCTTTGTTCCCAGACTTTTACCGCACGGCCTTGACCACCTTTGCCACCAATTCGCACACCTTCCGGGTTAAATCCACCATGTCCGAATGGTGAGGTACCGCGTGTGCCTATCCACTTACTGCCACCGTGGTGAGCTTCATCTTGCTCTTCCAGCCGCTTTGCCAGCGTCTCCATGAGCTTATCCCAGCCACCCATGGCCTCTACCATAGCCTTTTGCTCATCGGTGAGGGCATCTCTGTCGGCCATGCGTAACCATTCCTGCGGAATGTTATCGACGTTTAAATCGAACGCCGCCTCTTTGCCAGCCCAGTAGTCCTGAAATACCTGATCGAAACGATCGTACAACGATTCGTCTTTTATAAGACACAAGCGGGCGAACAGATAAAACTTTTGCAGATCTAGCACACCTACCTGCTTGCTTAGTCCTTCCAGCAGCAGCAGGTGTTCAGTGGTTGAAACCGGTAAGCCTGACCGCCTCAGATGTGAAAAGAAATCCAGTAACATTAGCGGTTGCGTTGTCCGTTACGTTGCTTGTGTAAAAAAATGAGCCGCTCGAACAAGTGAATGTCTTGCTCATTTTTCAGTAAAGCGCCGTGCATTTTGGGCAACACAGTTCGCAACTCATCCGCGCCCAACATTTCTGCGGGTAGGTCATCGGCAATAAGCAGTTTGAGCCAATCGAGTAATTCAGATGTTGATGGTTTTTTCTTCAAGCCCGGCACGTCTCGTAAATCGAAAAACACATCCATTGCCGATTTCAATAAGTCCTGCTTAACGGTTGGATAGTGAGCAGCGACAATTCTTTCCATCGTGGTTTTGTCAGGGAATTCAATATAGTGAAAAAAGCAGCGCCTCAGAAAAGCGTCGGGAAGCTCTTTCTCGTTGTTGCTGGTGATAATCACCAACGGGCGTTGCTTGGCTGTAATGGTCTCGCGGGTTTCGTAAACATTGAACGACATTCTGTCGAGTTCCTGCAGAAGATCGTTGGGAAATTCAATATCGGCTTTGTCGATTTCATCAATCAGCACTACCGCGCGTTGCTCGCAGGTAAACGCATCCCACAGCACCCCGTGCAAAATGTAGTTACTGATGTCTTTGACTTTTTCATCGCCCAGTTGCGAATCGCGTAATCTTGATACAGCATCGTACTCATATAACCCTTGATGGGCTCGTGTGGTTGATTTCACGTGCCATTGAAATAAGGGGGCATCGAGTCGTTTGGCAATTTCCAATGCCAGTTGCGTTTTGCCAGTACCCGGTTCGCCTTTAACCAGCAGAGGGCGTTCTAGCGTAATGGCGGCATCGACGGCTTGTTGCAGCTCATCGGTGATGATGTAGTCCGGGTTACTCATGAGGATTTCTGTCGAATAAGCATGGGGCCAACGTTAGCTCCGCCCAACAAGTGCATATGGATATGAGGCACTTCCTGGCGACCGTTTTCGCCACAGTTAATAATCAGACGGTATCCGTCTTGAGCAATACCTTCATCTTCTGCCAGTTTTCTCGCTACGGTATGCATGCGTCCCATGGCGGCTTCATGCGCTTCCGTAACATCAGCATTACTGGCGATAGGCTCGTTTGGCACAATGAGGACGTGGGTAGGCATGGCTGGGTTGATATCGCGAAAAGCGGTGACCAGCTCGTCCTGATATAACATATCGGACGGCAATTCTTTATTGATGATTTTTGTAAAGATGGTTTCGGTAGCCACGCGTGTTGCCCTCATATGGTTGTATCTTAATTATACGTGTAAGCTGACGCCTAATTCACATCCAATGCATACTTAAGTTAACGCGTATGCGAAATATTCACAGGGTCGAAAAAGCACAGGGTTGAAAAAGTATGGGCAACAGGTTATCGAAAATTTACACCCGCACGGGCGACGATGGCACAACCGGGCTTGGTGACGGCAGTCGCGCAGAGAAAGATGGGGTGCGGGTATCGGCCTACGGCACGACCGATGAGCTGAACTCGATTATCGGAATGATTCTGGCGCAGCCCCTACCGGAGCAGGTTCGAAAGGTGTTGAACGAAATCCAGCATCACCTGTTCGATTTGGGCGGTGAACTGTGTATTCCCGGGCATCAGGCCATTCATGATTCACACGTCACTTGGCTGGAAAATACACTTGATCATTTCAATGAATCGTTACCGCCACTCAAAGACTTCATTCTCCCGGGCGGTTCTCACGCAGCGGCAACCTGCCATTTGGCGCGGACGGTCTGTCGTCGGGCAGAGCGCCTCATCGTCACTTTGAAGCGCGACGAGGAAGTTCCGCCTTTCAGTATGAAGTACCTTAACCGCCTCTCAGATTTACTCTTTGTGATCGCGCGGGTTGTCGCTCGACAGGAGGGCGGCTCTGAGGTGCTGTGGCAGAAAGATCGTCCGACTATCGACTTGGGTGGCAATCAAAGCGATGAAGAAAAATAATCGGTTAACCGTAAAAAAAAAAGTAATTTAGAGATTAATAATGAGCAACCGCGATCTGAAACGTAAGGATTTCGCTTGGCACTTACCCATGGCCACGCGCTGGATTGATAACGATAAGTATGGCCACATGAACAATGCTAACTACTACAGCGTGTTCGAAAATGTCGTCATGACCTGGCTTGAGGTGGTTAACGGGTTTAACGTAGACAATGAAACTGTGCGCTGTTTCACAGTTGAAAATGGGTGCCAATATCACGATGCAGTGCGGTATCCAGACGAATTAGAGTGCGGACTTCGCATTTCCAGAATAGGCAATTCCAGCGTTCGTTATGAACTCGGCATTTTCAGAAAACAACACGAGACAGTCTGCGCCAGCGGATTTATAGTGGACGTGTTCGTTGATGCGGTAACTGAAAAACCAGTCACCGTTCCCGATGAATTTAGACAAGCCATGGAGTCACTGATAATATAGCGACTCCGCATAAAATAATAATAATAAAAAGGCTGTTTTAATAGTGATTGTTAGCACCACCACAGACACAAAAAACACACTGGGTAGTCCAGTCGCTGCCAATTCTGTCAAAGAGGCATCAGCACCGGACACCACAATATTGAAGCTTACGTTGGCAACAGCAGTCGCGTTGTTGCTCGCAGGAGTCGCGGTACTCGTTTCTGCCAACACGAACTTGCCCGCATCGTCTGCGTCTCTGACAATATTGAATCTTTCTGGCAAGGCTGTGAATCAATCGGCCTATCATCGGCATCTGGGTTCCGCGTCTAGAACCGCGCTGGTCAATCCAACGCTTACTGATACCGACGCCACATCGACTCCTGCAAGCACAACAACACCAAGGCAAATCAATCTGAGTCCAACAGCGCTTGGTGCCGAAAAGCTAAAGCAAAAAGCCCTGAATGTTTTGCGTTCATTACCAGATTACAACCTGGTGGATGTTCCAATGAGCCCGTTGGCTCACAGTGTAGCAATTGCATCACACGCCAATCGCAAGGGTTACGTTGATCGCAGTGTGTTATTCAAGCGCAGCGATATCAACGTGAACACTTTTTTGCTTTCAACTCGCATAAGTAACGAATCTCGTCTAGCCGAACTGCAAATGCAGCCCTTTTTTATGGAATTTGATAGTCGACTTTTTGATGCGACTACGTTTAGCGAAACGGAAAATTCACACTCGGTAAAACCGTTTGTTGGACAGATGTTGGCAACGTTGGGCTTTCCACATATCGAAACCAATAAACGCCCTGATGCCCAGCGGTACAAACCATACAAACAGCTTGTGAGTTTTAATGCTAACGAGAACGGTGAGATTGTTCCGCACATTAAGTGCATGGGCCTTTCACCCAAACGTGTTGCGATTCGTGCAAAACAATACGAAGCCGATATTATAAAACTCGCCTTGAAACACAATGTCAGCGCGAGCCTTGTGAAGGCGGTGATCGCAAAAGAATCCTGTTACAACGCGAAAGCACGTTCACACGTAGGTGCGATTGGCTTGATGCAACTGATGCCTGAAACGGCGAAGTGGTTAAAAGTGAAGCAACCCGAGAATCCTGCACAAAATCTGGCCGCAGGTGTGAAGTACCTTGCGCAGCTGCGTAAGCGGTTTGGAAGCAACGAATTAGCATTGGCTGCTTACAATGCTGGCCCGGGTAACGTGGAACGTTATAATGGCATTCCACCGTTTGCTGAAACACAGAACTACGTTCAGGATGTTATGCATTTCTATCGTGGTTATGTTGAAACCACACGATTTGTCAACGCACAAAACGACTTCGAATAAACCTCCTCTTGAGTGTCGGGGTGCGCTGTACACCCCACATTTATCCTCTTGGCTGTAATAGCTGCTAAAATGCAGCGTCTGCGCTATTAAAGATTGTCCTCATTCTTTAGTAGCCGAATCCGTACCGGCATAATGGTTTTACTCACTATCATTATCCGGGGCCGGACAACAGTTAATCCCAAGTCAATATCAAGTCACACACACTATGACCGCGCTCGATATTCAGAACCTTGTGAAGATTTATCAGAACGATACTTATGCTTTGCGAGGTATCGACCTGAAAGTAGAGCAGGGTGATTTTTTTGCCTTGCTCGGTCCTAATGGGGCGGGTAAATCGAGTGCTATTGGCATAGTCAGTTCAATGGTCAACAAATCCTCCGGTTCTGTGTATGTGTTTGGACACGATCTGGATACCGAAGTGGTTGCCGCTAAAGCCTGTATTGGATTGGTACCGCAGGAATTTAACTTTAATGGGTTTGAACCCATAATGAACACCATTACCAATGTGGCGGGCTACAACGGAATACCGCTGCGTGAGGCAAAAAAACGTGCGGAGCACTATTTAAAGCGCCTTGATCTCTGGGATAAACGCGGGGCCGCCGGTAGGGAACTCTCTGGCGGCATGAAACGCCGACTTATGATTGCGCGGGCACTCGTGCACGAACCCCGGATGCTTATTCTTGATGAACCCACAGCAGGCGTAGACATTGAAATCCGCCGCTCCATGTGGGAGTACCTGACAGAGATCAATGAGCAAAACGGCATTACCGTTATTCTTACCACGCATTATCTTGAGGAAGCTGAAGCGCTTTGTCGCAATGTGGCCATTATCGATAAGGGGCAAATCATCGAGAATGGGGCGGTTGCAGACTTACTGAGTCAAGCTGTGCTGGAAACCTTTGTTCTGACTCTTTATAACAACATCGATACCTTGCCAGACATCGCACCATTCACAATCAGACGCCGAAACGAGCCCAACCAAATAGAGGTTGATGTACCTAAAGGTGAATCGGTGACTGCCATGATTGATGCGCTGAATCAAAAAGAGTTTGTCGTCGGCAGCATCAGAACCAAGTCCAACCGGCTGGAAGAGTTTTTCTTGCGTCTGGTCGGTCAGAGCGATGATCAACGGCAAGCTGATGGGCAAGAGCCTGATGCCAGTGTGGACAACGATGGAGCGACGCGATGAACTACTGGCATTTGCAGTGGGTTGCGTACGTGACGCTGGTACGCAAAGAAGTGCGGCGATTTATGCGTATCTGGGTGCAAACCATCACCCCACCAGCGGTGAACGCATTGCTGTACATGTTGATATTCGGCGGATTAATTGGTTCTCGCATTCGTGAAATCGATGGTTTTGCGTATATGGACTTCCTTGTTCCAGGCATCATTATGATGGGTATTATCACTAGCTCTTACGGTAACGTGGTGTCGTCTTTTTTCGGCACTAAAATGCAAAAGTATGTTGAGGAATTACTGGTGTCGCCGGTCAGCAATGCCACCATTCTGGCCGGCTATATAACCGGTGGCGTAGCGCGCGGTGCCACAGTGGGTATTGTGGTCTCCATTGTTGCGTTGTTGTTCACCGATTTACGGCCAGTCTATCCGCTGGCAACGATTGCTATCGTGCTGTTAACGTCCATCATGTTTTCCTTAGGCGGGCTTATTAACGCCGTATACGCAAAGACGTTCGATGACTGCTCTATCATCCCCAATTTTGTTCTGACACCACTGACCTACCTGGGTGGGATCTTCTATTCAATTAATATGCTACCGCCGCTGGCTCAAAAGGTATCGCTGTTCAATCCGGTGTTGTACATGATCAATGGCTTCCGATATGGGATACTAGGCGTCAGTGATATCCCCCTATGGCATAGCTTTGCAGTCATACTAATTTTCATCGCTATATTGGGTACCATTGCCATGACATTACTGAATCGTGGCATCGGTATAAAAACATGATTCGCTTAAGCGGCTACACTTTACTTATATTCAACGACATACTCGCAATATGACCACTGCAACCAGAAAACCACCGGCGCGAAAAGCGCGATTAGAGAAAAAAGCGCTGAATAAAGAACCGACAATGGCTGAACTTGCCGATCGGCATGCGTTGTATCAGGAATCGGTACAAAATTCAGAATTCGAACTCGACTTTATCGATGAGACTTTCAAGGAGCTTACTGGTCGCACTGCCAGTTCCATGCGCGAAGATTTCTGTGGCACGGCCATCAGCTCGGTTGAGTGGGTAGAGCGCCGCGACTCCAACACCGCTATCGGCGTCGACTACGATGCCGAAGTGCTGGATTGGGGCAAGAAACATAACGTATCACGCCTAAAACCGGATCAGCTAGCGCGATTACAACTGATTGAAGACGATGTGCGCACGGTTGAAACCGACAAAGTCGATTGCATTCAAGCGTATAACTTCAGCTACTGGTTTTTCCAGGAACGGGCTGTAATGGTTGAGTATTTTCGCCGCACGCGTGAAGCGCTGGTAGACGATGGCATTTTGTTTCTCGATGTGTTTGGCGGCTCTGAGTGTTATCAAACGCAAAAAGAGAAGCGCAAACTCGACGGCTTTAAATACATCTGGGAACAGGCGGAATTCAATGCTATTACCAACGAATTGAAGTGTCACATACACTTTCACTTCCCGGATAAGTCCAAGCTTAAAAAAGCGTTCAGCTATACATGGAGAGTATGGGGTGCAAGAGAGCTTCGTGAGATTTTGCAAGAAGCTGGGTTCAGCGAAACCATCATATATCGACAGGAATTCGATGAAGAGACCGATGAAGCGCTCGATGAGTACATTGCCACTGAGGAAGCGGAAGATTACGCGTGCTGGTTGGGCTATATTGTTGCGCGCCGCTAATCTGCGTTAATGCGCGTTTAAACGCACGTTTATCCAAAAAGTAATACAACGCGAGCTCCACCATTGGGGCTTGCGTCTAATGACAAATCGCCTCCATAACTTTGCATGAGTTCCTGGCTTGCAGCCAACCCCATACCTTGTCCTTCCACCTGTGTATCGGCTCTTGCACCACGCTCGAGTAGTGTCGTGCCAAAACCCTCCGGAAAACCGGGTCCATCGTCATCGATGACCAAGGTTTTCTCATCGTTGCTGATGCTTATTTTTGTTGCGCCGTATTTACACGCGTTGTCCAGCACGTTGCCCAGAATTTCATAAAGATCCACATCGGCCAACCGGACCTTAAATGCTTCGCTGATATCGATGCGAAATTCCGGGGATGGTTGCCGGTAGATTTTCAACAGTGAGTCGCACAGTTTATTGATGGCTGGAATGGGGGAGACGGGTTTAGATAAATATTGTGGTGTTCTCAGCGTTACACGTTGAAGATAACGATCTATGGTGCTTTGCATGTGACCGGTTTGATCCGCGATTATCTGTTCGGTTTGCTGTACGCTATTTCCGCCTCCGCTTCGCAGGTTTTTAAGAACGGATAACGGCGTTTTTAAGCTGTGCGCAAGATCATCCAGTAGATGTCGATATTGTTGATGCCGATTCTTCTCACTGACCAGCAGCAGGTTAATGCTTTTGGCAAGCGGTCGGAGCTCATTGGCGACGTCTTCGTTAAGTTTATCGCGGGTGCCAAGCTCTATTTCATTGAGTTCAGCGCCGATATGATGCAACGGTTTTAATGATCGGTTGAGTATCCAGAGTTGCACTATTAGCAATGCAAGCGCCGATGCGAGCAAGCTAAGCCACAGCGTTCGATCGAATTTTTTGAGCTGTCCTGTGAGAATTTCAGCGTCGGCCACCACATGAACGATAAACGGAATTTCTTCGCCCGACTCAAGTTCCCACACGGTAGCCATTTGCATGCGATGAACGTCGTTGTCTTGTTGTTGGTTTATTCGCTCAAAAATCCATTCACCTATGGGTGAGTAGGCGACACGTGGCACCATGGAAGAGACTGAATTTGACTGCCAGACTTTAGAACCGCCGTTGCCAATAATTTCCGCATACAGACCGCTGGTTGCAAGGTTTAATCGTTGATCTGGCAGGGCAAGATTGTTGACGACAAGACGCTGTTCTTCTTCAATCTCGGTTGCGCCCAGAATGCCATAAACCAAGCCTTGCAACCGATCAAAAAGAGCGGTTTCCGCGCGCTTTTCTACGGAGTAACTGATGGACAGCCCTGTTAGTAAAACGAAGATGGCCATCACCACCGCAGTGCCTGCAAGGAGTCTGGCGGATATGGAATTCACTTATCGGCGCGCTGCGCAATGGATTATGGCGTTAGGGCTGATTATCATTTTCTGCATCCGGGTCGCCAGTTCGTGCCAGTGCCAATCTGTAACCGCGACCGCGCAAGGTTTCAATTGGGTTCAGCGTTTTGTCTTTATCAAGCTTTTGCCTCAATCGTCGAATGAAAACTTCCACCACGTTTGGATCGGGGTTGCTTTCTTCTTCGTACAGGTGATCGAGCAGCATGGCTTTGCTGATCACACTGCCTGCATGCATGCCAAGATACGATATCACCCGATACTCATAGGCCGTGAGTTCTATCACTTCGTTGTCAACGCTGACTTGCTGAGTACGGGTGTCGATGAGCAAACGATCGAACTGCAATTTGGACTCAGACCACCCACCTGAGCGTCTTAGCAGGGCGCGCAGGCGCGCCATGAGTTCTTCAAGATGAAACGGCTTGGCCAGGTAGTCATCTGCACCTGCTTCAAGGCCTTCGACTTTATCCTGCCAATTATCTCTGGCGGTAAGAATCAGGACAGGGTAGGTACATTTTTTTTCGCGAAGTTTTTTAATTAAGCTTAAGCCATCGATGCCGGGTAAACCCAGATCGATAATGGCGATGTCAATGGGCATTGTTGTAGCTAGATACAAGCCTTCGTTACCATCTGCAGCCGAGTCTATGGCGTATTCGTGTTCTCGTAACGTGCTTTCGATTTGTTCGCGTAGTGTTTGTTCGTCTTCAACGACAAGCGCGCGCATAGAAGTGGCCTTAGTTGGTAGATACAGGAATGGAGTACACTTTGACTCGTCCGTTGGTTATGATTTTCACGGCGTAAACTGAAACCCCGTTTTTGTCTATTTGCTTTTTTACGCCGAGAACGCGGCCATTGCCGCTACGCTGCTTGGCAATCTTTATTGCCTCTTCGCGGGAGCGTTGGTGGCCGTCTGCCAAAACAGTGGTGCTATTGCTCACACCGATAACAAGGCTCAGCAATAACAGTATTGTTAAACTCAGGTTTTTTAAGATTTGGTGCATAGTGATTATCATGTGCATGTCACGCAGTCCAACTGTTTATTGAACAAGTCGGGCGCGCAGTGCCCGACTTGGTTGAAACGGTGGCTGGCAAGCTAAGGGCAAGCATTTACTTTTTCGTTAGTGTCTTGCCGGTGCAACATTCACTTGCAGTTCAATACGATCACCCGGATCGCGTTTCATGCGCGTAGTGAAGGTTTTGCCACGGTATTCATACGTTACATCGTAAGCCTGTACACGTTGCTCATAGGTTGTGTGTGTAGTCTCGCGACAACGTTCAACCGGACGGGTTGTGACGACTCGTTGGGGTTGTGTATTGATGTGCTGCCGATTATGTCGTCTGTGGCGAACCACGTCGTTGCCTCGAGCTTCGTTGGCGATCACTGAACCGACTATCGCTCCGGCAACCGTTGCGCCATTACGTGCACCCCGGCTTGAGTTTTTGCCGATTTGATTTCCGATAACACCACCGATCAAACCACCGATAATTGCATCACCGCCACTATAGCTGCGTGAGCTCGATTGGCGGGAGTGATCACCGAAGCGTCGATTGCTACCCTCTCGGATAACGACACGTTCTTCTTGTTCAATCCAGCATTCTTGAGAAGGGGTTTCGTGGCGAACGCGCTTGAACACCGGTTGCACATCGATGACAGGAGCATATTCGGTAAAGCGGTGACGCAATTGCGGTGCATCTGCCGCCATTGCCATGTTACTGATTCCGACCAGCACGGTCGCGATTAATAGCTGTTTCATTTCATTGGCCTCACATTGTATTGGCAACGTCGAGCGTTGACGTTGACGACACTGTACCGATACATGCCTGAACGTATCCTGAATAGCGACTCCAGCACTCGATAGTAGGTGCAAAATGGACAATTCTGCAAACCAGTACACGCTCTAAGCGGTTGAAATGTGGCTAATTCGAGGCTTCTTCAAGCGGTAGAATTTTCACCAATAAGCCAAACCTGGGATTATCTATGTAGTGAAATTCGCCGCTGCGCATCTTTCGACTTTGTGACAGACGGTAACTTTTCTGGTTTTCAGTATCAGTAAACACCAACCGGGCGTCGAGGTGTAAGAACCGACCCAGGCGAACTTTAAGCGTGCCGTTAACCGTGGTGGTTGTGATTTTGCGCGTGCGCGAAGGCTCAGGTTGAGCTGACGCTGGTATAAAGCGCTTATAGGAAGATAGGTCCTCGGGAAGGTATATTGGCATTGTGCGGCCAATATTGATCCGTACGGCTTTCGCGTTCTTGCTATCAAGCCCAGGTTGGCGCCACGCAAAATGCTTGAGCACACGATAGCTGCCGCTATTGTGCAGTTTCTCAACCGTCTCACTCAAAACAGAGGCCTCATCAAGCAGCGCAAAACCGAGCGAAGCCGCCTCATCGCCTGTGAGACCAATAGCGGAATTGATTCGAGGGTAGTAAAGACTCCCCGAGCCGGCTTTTTTCGCCTCGGCCATGTTTTCAAACACAACCACTTCAATTAAGTAATTGCGCTCTTGTGCAAACGTTGGATTGTTCATGCACAGGCACAGCACCGCAAACAGGCACATGCGAACGATGCGGTTACGCGCTGGATTGTCAGACACGTTGTTCATAGTCATAGCGCCACTTCGTTTTCGACCTCGCTGTCGAGCTCTTTGTAGACCATTGGATTGTATGGTGTTCTGCGATGCTGGCATGCGTCACCTGTGTATCAAGTTAATAGGTACTTTTACAGTATACGTCCAAACCGGCGTCCCGCGCTCAGTGGTCGACTCAGGCGAGCTCTACCGATTTCGGTTCAGCCAGTTTGTTAAGCAATGTGTCAAGAAACTCTCGTGTTTGTTCAGCATCGTCGAATTCTTTACTAATCCGCAGCATATTTTGTCCATCGAATTTGTAGGTTTTCGATTCGCGTTGGATAAGCTCCAACAGTTTCATGGTGTCAATTTTCGGCGCAGCGTTGAATTGGATTCTACCGCCGACCGCATTCATCTCTAAGCGCTCGATACCCAGTTCGCCGCAGCGTTGTTTAATTTGCATCACTGAAAACAGATTAGCTGTTTGCGGAGGTAGCAAACCGAAGCGATCGATAAGTTCGATTTTCAGCTCTTTCAGTTCGGCATCCGATTTTGCGGCAGCTATGCGTTTGTAAAGAATGAGGCGATGGTGGACATCGGGTACATAGTCTTGCGGTAGCAATGCGGGTACGCCTAAATCGACTTCGGTGCCTTGCGCCAGTGGTGTGTCGTAATCGGGTAATTGCCCTGACTTCAACGCTTTTACTGCCCGCTCCAGTAATTCGGTGTAGAGCGTGAATCCGATTTCTACAATTTGCCCGCTTTGACCTTCGCCCAACAGCTCACCAGCCCCGCGAATTTCAAGATCGTGTGTAGCCAATGTGAAGCCGACGCCCAGATCTTCCAGCGATTCGATGGCGGTTAAACGCTTTTCTGCATCCGACGACATCACACCTTTTGGTGGAGTGATCAGGTAAGCATAAGCGCGATGATGAGAGCGACCCACGCGGCCTCGCAATTGATGCAGTTGCGCTAACCCCAGTTTATCTGCGCGATTGATAATTATGGTATTCGCGCTGGGTACGTCGATACCACTCTCTATAATGGTTGTGCTTACCAGTATGTTGAATCGTTGATGATAAAAATCCACCATAACGGCTTCCAACTCAGCCTCACGCATTTGCCCGTGGGCAAATTGCACCTTGGCACCAGGCACGATTTCTTCGAGAGTGCGTGTTATGCGTTCGATGGTTGCCACTTCGTTATGCAGAAAATAAACCTGTCCGCCACGCGTGAGTTCACGTTCGCACGCTTCGCGAATTTGTACATCTGACCATTCACCGACAAAGGTTTTAATCGCGTGACGGTGTTGTGGCGGAGTCGCAATAATGGACAAATCACGCATGCCAGCCAACCCCATATTCAGCGTGCGTGGAATGGGCGTGGCGGTGAGCGTGACGATATCAATTTCCGAGCGTAGTGCTTTCATGTGCTCTTTGTGGCGAACACCGAATCGATGTTCTTCATCGATAATAACCAACCCCAAGTTTTTATATTTAACGTCTTTCTGAATCAGCTTATGCGTACCGATAATAATGTCGACACTACCGTTGGCGAGTTTATCCAGAATGACTTTTTGATCCTTTGGTTTAACAAAGCGGGACAGGGATTCAATTTGAATAGGCCAATCGGCAAAGCGATCGAGAAAATTCTGATGATGCTGTTTGGCGAGTAAGGTCGTTGGTACGAGCACCGCCACTTGTTTACCGGCATCCACAGCGACAAACGCTGCGCGCATGGCTACTTCGGTTTTACCAAAACCGACATCACCACAAACTACTCGGTCGGTAGGTTGGTCTGAGCGTAGGTCAGCCACAACGCTTTCTATGGCGCTGTGTTGGTCGGGCGTTTCTTCAAACTGAAAAGCGTCAGCAAATACCGCATAGTTATCAGATGATGACGGAAAAGCAAAACCCTTTCTTGCAGCTCGTCTGGCGTGAATTTCAAGCAGCTCTGCTGCTACATCGTAGGCTTTTTCCGCAGCTTTGCGTTTGGCTTTTTGCCACGCGTCGCTACCAAGCTTGTGCATGGGTGCCGATTCTTCGCTGGCACCGGTGTATCTTGAAATAAGGTGAAGAGAAGAGACGGGCACGTACAGTTTGTCATCGCCTGCATAATGAATGGTGACGTACTCATTCTCCATGCCGCCGACATCCAGACTGGTTAGTCCCTGGTAGCGTCCGACACCATGATCAAGATGCACCACCGGCGCGCCAAATGATAGGTCGGTCAGGTTGGCAATGATGGCATCAGAATCGCGCGTGGGGCGACGTCGTTCGCGACGCTTGATCCTTGCTGCACCCAACTGAGATTCGGTAATGATCGCGACTTTGGCATTCGGTATTAAAATGCCACGGTCGAGCGGTGCTGTGGTTAAACACAACTGACGCTCGCTGCGTAAAAACGTATCCCAGCTATCCACCGTTTCGGGTTTTAATCGGTTACCAACCAGTTGGTCCAGTAAAGCCTCGCGTCGACCAGTAGATTCAGCGAGAAACAGAATCCGACCTTTGAAGCTGTCGATGAAGTCGTGTAATTGACCCATTGGTCGCTCGGCTCGCGCATCAACCGGATAAACATCAGGAACCTTGGTTGGAAAATTCAAACCGCTACGAGCGGTGTTTTCTATTTCAAAGCGCTGTGTCGAAATACAATGAAATTCTTTGAGCAATTTGCTCATGAGCTGTGGCGCCAGAAATAATTGCTCTGGTTCAAGGATGGGGCGTTCTACGTCGTGTCGGCGTTGTTCATAACGATCGTGCGTGATATCCCAGAAGGTTTGCATGCCTTCTTCTGCGCCGTCGACGTGTATAAACGTTGCATCGTCAGGCAGATAATCGAAGATACTGGCCATCTGTTCAAAGAACAGTGGCAGGTAATATTCAATGCCGGAGGGGGCACGACCTTCAGACACATCGTTGTACAGTGGGCTGTTTTTACTTTCCGCTTCAAACGCGTTGCGAAATTGGCGTCGGAACAGCGCGATACCTGCCTCGTTCAATGGGAACTCATGTGCCGGTAACAATTCGATAAAGCTGGCTTTGTCCAAGCCTCGTTGTGTATCCGGATCGAAGGTGCGGATGGTGTCGATTTCATCGTCGAAAAACTCAACCCGGTACGGAAGTTCGCTGCTCATCGGGAAAAGATCAAGAATCGACCCACGTACTGCAAATTCACCACGCTCTTCGACTTGCGACACGGCGCGGTAACCAGCATCAACCAGTCGTTCACGAAACTGATCAATTTGCAGGTTTTCACCGGCGTTGATAATAAGTGCGTGCTGCTGAAGAAAGGTTCGGGGTGGCAAGCGCTGCATGAGCGCCGATGCGGTTATCAGCAGAATGCCTTTTTTCTGTTCAGGCAACGCATACAGCGTACGAATGCGTTGTGAAATGATGTCCTGATGTGGAGACACGCGGTCGTACGTCAGTGTTTCCCAGTCGCTGAACGTTTGCATTGGCGTGCCCGGCAGGCAATAGAACCCGAGTTCTGCCTCCAGATGCAGCAAATCGGGTGTATTGGCGGCGACCACAACCACCAGAGAATCGGATTGCAGGGCAAATTCTGCGATCGCAAGCGATTCTGCAGAGCCATAAAGCTGCCCCCAGCGCTTCTGCGCAGGCTTGGCGAGGGGTAGTAGGGTTACGTTCACGTCATTTGGTGGCATGGAGATACAGAAAATTTGCTAAATCGGTAGGACTTTTGCGTATCTAATTGTCCCATATTTCCTATACTGATACTCAAACGGCTGAAACCCCAGCTTGGGTTGCGAACCATTCGCACAGGTGTTGTCTACGTTACTGGTAAGGGCCAACTACTTTACATGTTTCAACCGTATCAATTTTTTGTCGGGCTTCGGTATACCAGAGCCAAGCGACGCAATCATTTCATCTCCTTTATTTCGCTGATCTCGATCATCGGTATTGCGCTGGGCGTCACCGCGCTAATCACCGTGACGTCGGTAATGAGCGGGTTCGAGAAGGAAATGCGGCAGCGTATTGTAGGCGCATCCTCCCATGCAACCGTAACAGCTTTCGGCGAGCCCATGACTGATTGGGAATCGGTTGTCGACACCGTTCAAACCCACCCCGAGGTACTCGGTGCGGCCCCGTATGTAGAGGGGCAGGTTATGCTGGTGGCAGACGGGCGATCGACTGGCGCGCTTATTCGGGGTATTGAACCCGACAAAGAAAGCGCGGTTTCTGAATTGAACGAGAAGCTGGAATACACTGAATCACTCAATGACGCATTGAAGCCTGGTGAATACGGCATTGTGCTGGGGGCCGATCTGGCTGCCTTTCTTGGCGCCATTGTCGGCGACAAAATCATGGTCATAACGCCCGAAGCCAGTGTGACGCCTGTGGGGTTTGTGCCACGAATCAAACGTTTTACCGTCACCGGCCTGTTCCGCTTTGGCATGTTCCAGTTCGATCGGAATCTTGCGGTGATGCATGCCAAAGACTCCGCCAAATTATTAAAAATGGGTGAGGGTTATTCAGGCGTACGACTCAAACTTCAAGACACAGGGCGCGCACCGTTTGTTGCGCGCGACATCAAAAGTGCCGTGGGTTTCAATTACTACGTGAGCGATTGGACGCAACAAAACGCCAATTATTTTCTCGCTGTGAAAATGGAGAAAACCATGATGTTCATCATTCTCTCGATGATCGTTGCGGTCGCGGCTTTTAATATTGTATCAACGCTTGTAATGATGGTGCAGGACAAACAGGCCGACATTGCCATTTTGCGCACACAGGGCGCATCACCTGGCAGCATCATGAGTATATTTTTGGTGCAAGGTACGTTGATTGGCGTGGTGGGAACCGTTGTCGGCGTGATTGGCGGGGTACTGCTGGCATCGAATATCGATGTTGTTGTGCCGTTTATCGAACGCTTTACAGGTCCAGTATTGAATCCGGAGGTGTACTACATCGATAAAATGCCGTCCGATTTACAATGGCCTAACGTTGGGCGCATCGCTGCAATGTCATTCGGTTTATCGGTATTGGCGACGTTGTATCCAGCCTGGCGTGCGTCGCGCACCGACCCGGCATCGGCTCTGGCCTACGAGTAGCATCATGAATACAGTGTCAGAACCCCATCAAAACGCCAACAGCGACGCATCGAACGATGCGGTGCTAGTGGCCAGCAATATCAGCCGTCGCTATTCACAAGGTGATCTAAGCGTTGATGTACTGAACTCGTTGTCGTTAACCATCAACCGAGGCGATCGTATTGGCATTGTCGGTTCGTCTGGTAGCGGTAAGAGTACCTTGTTGCATCTGCTGGGTGGGTTGGATCAGCCGAGCAGTGGCCAAGTTGTGCTCGGTGGAAAAGACTTATCCAAACTGAGTCAGCGGGCATTGGGTGCGTTGCGCAACAAGCACTTGGGCTTTGTCTATCAGTTTCATCATTTGCTGCCCGAATTCACTGCGTTGGAAAATGTCAGTATGCCGTTACTGATTCGCAAACTATCAGTGAAAAAAGCCAATGAAAAAGCCGCAGAACTCTTGTCGAGGGTTGGCTTGGGAGATCGTTTGTTGCATAAGCCATCTGAATTATCGGGTGGAGAGCGTCAGCGTGCTGCTATTGCAAGAGCATTGGTGACCAGTCCACATGTTGTTCTGGCCGATGAGCCCACTGGCAATCTGGATGAGGGTACAGCCGATAAAGTGTATGAGCTGATGCTTGAGCTAAATCAGGAACTGTCAACCAGCTTTTTAATTGTAACTCACGACCCAAAACTTGCAGCCAGAATGGATAAGGTACTCACGTTGACCAAAGGAACCTTGACGTAGAAACTGCCCCAGTTTCTTCTGCTTGCTCGCTTAAACGCGTTTGTGTTCAAACACGTCTTGGTCGTGCTTCCCGCGCGCGCCAGCGTTTTACAGCGATAAGTCGCCACAGCAAAGTCGTGGTGATAAAACCCAACACGGCGCTGACCGATGCGCAAAACAAACTGCCAAACAAAATCACTGGCCATGCATCCGCAGTGGCCTTTAATAGCACGGACACATTCATCGTCAGAGGTGATTCGATCATTGGGGTGCCCAGAATTGTTGACCCGACAAACCAAGCAGCATAGAGTAAGGGCGGGAAGGTAATCGGATTACTGAACCACACCAACACCACGGAGACTGGCACATGGACGCGCAACAAAGCCGCAAGCAGTGCGGCGACCAACATCTGCATAGGAATTGGCAGCCAACCAACAAACAGCCCGACAGCCACCGCACCAGCCACCGATCGGCGATTAAGATGCCAGAACATCGGGTCTGCAATTTTTGCCCGAACCCAGCGCATAGCCCTGCTGTTAGGGCGGCCATCGGTTACGCCCAAATGCTCATGCAATTGCTTGTGGGTTGGGAGTTTTTGTTGCAGCCAACGGCGAGGCATAGTGAGGCTTTTCAGTCCGATTATTATTCTTGTCTATTAAGTAACGTCGGCAAGCGACCAAGTTTGAGTCGAATTGTTGAAAAATGCCTAGTTAAACCATAGTTGCTGTGCGCAATTTTACAGTTGGTTTTGCTTTCGGGTTGGCGTTTTTTCTGTGGAATAGCCCCGATGTTGCCGTTACTTTCGCCTATGTAATCGCTATCTTACTGCTGAGCACGCCGTTTCTGCCGCGTTCTGGCCGCCTCCTCTTACTAGGCTTGTTCGTTGGCGCGTTGGTCGCGCAAGCGAGCCTGTATCAGCAATTGAATAGCCAGTTTTCCTCGCATGCAGCGCAGCGCGATTTCCTTATAAAAGGGACGGTGGTTAGTCTACCCAAGCATGATTCCCGTCGTGTCCAATTTTTGATGCACATCGATGAGTACCTTGAGCAGGGTGAGACGCCAGGGCCAGAGCTTATCCGTTTAAGTTGGTATGGCTCCTCTGCTGGCAAACCTGTGCGGGCTGGTGATCAATGGCAGTTACTGGTGCGATTAAAACCACCAACATCGTTGGGCAATCCGGGTGGTTTTCACTACGCCCGCTGGTTGTTCCACAATCGGATTCACGCTACCGGCTATGTAAGAGACACACCCTCGCCAAAGCGTTTAAGGCAGGGTCGGCTTCAATTGCACGCGTTGCGGCAGTCGGTGTCGGAATCGGTAGCCAATTTACCCGACGCCGACAACCATTCAGCGTTGGTGCAAGGCCTTACCGTTGGCGATACCAGTGCAATTTCGCCAGCCCAATGGCAAACCCTGAGACACTCCGGCACAGCGCATCTACTGGCGATATCAGGCTTGCATATTGGCTTAATCGCTGGCTGGTCTTATTGGCTGGCTGGCTTCTTTTGG
The DNA here is from genome assembly GCA_937922945.1 of uncultured Granulosicoccaceae bacterium. Classification (GTDB taxonomy): domain Bacteria; phylum Pseudomonadota; class Gammaproteobacteria; order Granulosicoccales; family Granulosicoccaceae; genus Granulosicoccus. Next base: position 24,262 of record CAKZUP010000025.1, on the reverse strand, counting down.
TCTTTAGCTGTGCGACTGTTTAACACCAACGCGTCAAACTTTTGCACACGTCCGGTATTTTCGTTGACGTGCAGTGTTGTCGGCGCGTGTACTTATGCGGCGCTAGCCGGATTCACTTTACCGACGCAACGCGCGTTGGTTATGTTACTGGTGTTCGCGCTGTGCATGATTACGCGACGAATCATTCCGCCTGGCACGGCCTTACTCGTTGCACTGTTAATGGTTTTGTTGCTTGACCCATTAACGGTTTTATCGGTGGGGTTCTGGTTATCGTTCGGAACGGTATTCGCTTTATTCTATCTGCACAAGGGCAGGCTCAATCAGTCGGGAAAACTGCGCAATGCACTAAGCGTTCATGCAAAGCTTGGCTTTGTATTGCTGCCGGCAACTGCCTGGTTCTTCCAGCAGGGTGCAATGGTTTCGCCGCTTGCCAACCTGATTGCCGTGCCGTTGGTCGGGCTGTGTATTGTTCCACTCTCTTTTCTTCTACTGGTATTGATGCCCGTGTGGCCAACTGCTGCAAACATGGTGTTGAGCCTGGTGCAATGGTTGCTGTCGCAGTTACTGCGCCTACTCGATTGGCTGCTGATGTTGCCCGGCGCCAATGTTCCGCTTTTCTTACCCGATTCGCAGCTGTTGTACTGCTCGCTGTTTGGATTGCTGGTTTTGTTTGTACCGCGTGCAATAAGCTTGCGTTGGCTTTGCGTCCCGCTTCTGGCGCCAGCGCTGGTGTTGAACATGGTCGGTAAGCGTGTCGAGGGGTTAGAAGTGCATGTGCTTGATGTCGGGCAGGGCTTATCAATATTGTTGCTAACGCCGAAGCACACCGTGCTGGTCGATACGGGATCAGGCGGCGGAGGTGGTGCGACGATGGTTGAACGTGTTGTGCAGCCCTTTCTTGCATCTTACGGCCGCTCCGATATCGATATCAGCATTTTGTCTCATGCTGATGATGATCACGCAGGTGGTATCGATTCGCTGATAAGTCTCTATCCGAGCACTCAATTAATCAGTAGTGATCCTCAGCATCAAAAAGACTACGGTGCGAGTGCCTGTAAAGCGGGGGAGGTTTTTGTGCTGGATGAGGTGACGTTCAGTTTTCTACACCCGGCGGTATCTGATTCAGGTTCTCGCAACCATCGCTCCTGTGTCCTGTTGGTGCATATCGGTGCGTCGCGTGTTTTGCTAACCGGTGATATCGAGTTTGAAGCGGAGCAAATGCTCATTGACCGTGTAGCGCAACCTTTGCCGGTGAATGCGCTTATTGCACCTCATCATGGCAGCCGTTCTTCTTCCACCGATGCTTTTGTTGATTTGTTTCAACCCGAATTGGTGGTTTACGCAGCAGGTGAGCGGAATCGTTTTCAATTTCCGCATGCCGATGTTGTGTCACGTTATGAACGCGCTGGAGCAAAAGGGTTTACTACCGGAGAGGGAGGCGCGGTGTCGATGCGTTTTAATCGAGTCGGTTTGGTGCAACCCGTTGAGCAGTATTGGGGTAGTCGCCGACGATACCGTCGATGATCTGGATGGGTTGACATAAAAATGACGCGATTTGGTCACTCATTGACCTATTTGATTTCAGCGGACGCCTAATTTAACGTTGTCAGTCGATTTTTGCCGACGATCCTGCGTAAATGCGCTATAAAATAGTGAGCGGATGGTTGGCCGAGGGGCCAATCTACACCGACCAACGGTCGACTGTATTCAAGAAAAATCTGTTTGAAGATTCGCTTTGTTACAGCAACTTGGCTTAAGCCAGCACTGGTTGTTGCAGTAATACGAAAGTTGCGGCGGCACTGGTTGGTATCAATAGTGGCGAATTTCAGACCAGTCTTTTAGAAGGACAAAATAACGTGTGGGAAATAGTCAGTGCGGGTGGTTTATTAATGCTGCCGATCATTGCGTGTTCAATTGCAGCCGTGGCTATTATTGCCGAACGTTTTTGGACGCTAAAACAAGAGAAAATTCTCCCAGCAAATCTGGTGGCTGATGTCTGGAGAATGGCAAGCTCCAAACAGCTTACCGATGAGAAAGTTCGCGATATACAACAGCAATCACCGTTGGGCAGGGTGTTGGCTGCAGGGTTACTGACTCAAACTCAGGAACGCGATTCCATGAAGGCTTCAATAGAAGAGGTCGGTGGGCACGTTGCGCACGAATTAGAACGCTACCTCAACGCGTTGGGAACAATCGCCGCTGTTACGCCACTGTTGGGATTGCTTGGCACGGTCATCGGGATGATCAAAGTATTCACCAACATCACAACCGTCGGGGTGGGGAATCCGGCTCAGCTAGCAGGCGGTATATCAACTGCGCTCATTACCACTGCAACAGGGCTGATGGTTGCGATTCCTTCGCTTATGTTTTATCGGTATTTTCGTGGTCGTGTTGATGGTTTAGTCATTGATATGGAAAAAGAATCGTTGAAGCTGGTTGATGTTCTGCAAAAGCGGCAATCGAAGGCGCGAGTGGCACCGTGAAGTTTAAAAGACAGCAGCGAGAAGAGCTGGAGCTTAACCTGACGCCACTGATCGATGTGGTGTTCTTGCTTCTTATCTTTTTTATGGTTTCCACCACGTTCCAGAAGGAATCAGAGATTTCACTTCAGCTTCCCAAGGCCAGTGAAAACACGGTTGAAGCCAGTACGGATAATATTGAGGTGGTTATCAATGCCGCTGGGCGCTTCTACGTGAATGATCAGGAGCTGGTAAAATCGGACGCAGCGTCGTTGCAAGCAGCACTCTATAAACTGATCGACGGCAATCGTAATATTCCACTCACCATACGGGCAGATGCACAAACTCCTCATCAGGCTGTTGTTACAGCAATGGATGCGGCAGGCCAACTCGGCATGCTTCGAATGTCCATTGCAACATCGCAGGATCCTGAATAGCCTAGTTATTTGTGCCGGCAGGCTATCTAAATCTGCGCTTGTGTTGGTGGGTTGCCGTAATCGAGATTCTGGCTTGTTATGAGTGAGGTAAATCAGGACGTTCCAAAGGCGTCGGACACCTACCGGCGTTTGCTCACGTACATTAAACCTTTCAAAAGACAGTTTGCGTATGCCATAGCGGGGATGATCGGCTATGCCATCACCGAGGCAAGCTTTGCCGCTTTGATGAAGCCACTGCTCGATGGTAGCTTCGTTGAACAAGACAGTCAGGCTATTGTCTTCGTCCCACTCGTTATTATTCTTATTTTTATAATTCGTGGCGTTGCCGGGTTCGCGTCTACTTATTATATGTCCTGGATAGGGTGGAGCGTTATTAAGCAACTTCGTAAAGAGGTGTTCGCTAAATACCTGAGCTTGCCAACCCGATTTTACGATAACGCGTCCTCTGGCGAACTTATCTCCCGCATTACATTCAACTCCCAACGTGTGGCGCAAGCTGCCAGTAGCACGCTGACGATTATGGTGCGCGATTCGTTAACTGCTATTGGTTTACTCGCATTGATGTTCTGGCAAAGTTGGCAGTTATCGCTCTGCTTTCTTGTTATCGGTCCTATTATCGGGCTTATCGTCGACAGAGTCAGTCGACAATTTCGAGCCGTTAGCCGAAATATTCAGGACTCCATGGGAGATGTGAGCCATGTTATTCAAGAGGCAGTGGACGGTAGCCGGGTAATAAAGATTTTTGGCGGTCAGGCGACTGAAGAAAATCACTTTGAAATGGCGAATGAAAGCAATCGCGCGTTTAATATGAGAGAAACCGCGATAAGAGCGCTTAACGTACCGATCATTCAAATGTTGGTGGCTATAGCCTTAGCCATTATTGTTTATCTGGCATCGAGCGGTGGTATTGCAGAGCGGCTTTCTGTTGGCGAGTTTATGTCGTTTGTTACGGCTATGTTGCTGTTGTTTCAACCGCTGCGCCGATTAACCTCGTTAAATAGCCAAATTCAAAATGGTATTGCCGCTGGCGAAACCCTGTTTGCCACACTCGATCTGGAATCCGAAATTGATACAGGTGTAAAACAGCTGGAACCACCGATTACCACAATCTATTTTAAAGACGTTGGCTTGCGTTATGTTTCGGGAAAACCCAACGTACTGCAGAACGTCAACCTCACTATCAAGCAAGGTGAAACCGTTGCGTTTGTTGGTGAGTCTGGTAGTGGAAAAACATCGCTGGTGAATTTGTTACCTCGCCTGTACGACTTAACTGAGGGCAGTATAGAAATTAATGGAGTGGCGACAACAGAGTACACAATGGCATCGTTGCGCGACGCCATAGCGTACGTGAGTCAGGATGTCATGTTATTCAACGACACCATTGCCAACAACATTGCCTATGGCTTCCACGGGGAACATGATCCATCAGCGTTATTGAACGCGTGTAAAACTGCGCATGCGCACGATTTCATTATGGATTTTCCGGATCAATACGAAACCATGGTTGGCGAAAACGGGGTTATGCTCTCCGGCGGACAGCGCCAACGTGTGGCCATTGCACGCGCCATACTCAAAAACGCGCCCATACTCATTCTTGATGAAGCCACATCTGCTTTGGATACAGAATCTGAACGCAAGGTTCAACAAGGTCTGGAAGCATTGATGTCTACCCGCACAACACTGGTTGTCGCCCATCGATTGTCCACGATAGAGCGTGCTGACAAAATCATTGTTATGGATAAGGGCAATGTCGTTGAAGTTGGTAGTCATCGTGAACTGCTTGCAAATGGCTCGCACTATAGTAATTTGCACCAGCTTCATTCGGATCGCACGTGAATTCGGTTTGGGCTGCTCGTGGGTGGAAGGCGTGGGCAATGTGGCCTGTCTCTGTCCTGTTCGGTGTGCTTACACAAACAAGGCACGCAATGTTCAAGGCCGGTTTGTTGCGTTCGAACAGTTTTACGGTGCCTGTTATCGTTGTGGGCAACATCAGCGTCGGTGGCACCGGGAAAACGCCTTTAGTCAGTGCACTGGTTAAACGATTGCAGGCGGCAGGATTAAAACCGGGAATTGTGAGTCGTGGCTATGGAGCACAGAAAGCGCTGACACCCCGAATGATCGACCTACAAACACCCGTGGCATTGGCCGGTGATGAACCAGCACTATTAGCGCGTGAGACAGGCGTACCTGTCTGTGTATGTGTTAATAGGAGCGCAGCGGTACAAGCACTGATAGACGAACAGCATGTTAACGCTATTGTGAGTGATGACGGGCTACAACATTATGCCATGCAGCGAGATATGGAAATTGCTGTGGTGGATGGTCAACGGGGGTTTGGCAATGGTTTTTTATTACCGGCAGGCCCCTTGCGAGAACCCGTAGCGCGCTTAAAAACAGTTCAGCTGATCGCCGTGCAGCGCACTGCAACAACCATGAGTTCCAGCAATCGAGAGTTACTTGCCAGTGTGCTAGTGCCGGGTAAAGCGCATCCGCCAGAGGGCAATTTTTTCCTTCAATTGAGCCATCTTCGCAATTTGAGTGATGATCAGCATATCGATTTAGCCTCGTTTCAAGGCCAGCAAGTGCATGCGGTTGCAGGCTTGGGAAACCCGAATCGGTTTTTTGAATCGTTGCGGGCCAACGGCTTGCAATTTGAAGAACATCGCTTCCCCGATCATCATCATTATGCCGTGAGCGAATTAGCATTCGACCCACACGCCCCGGTTGTGGTGACAGGCAAAGATGCCGTAAAAATAAGTGAACTCGATATGGACCTACGGCGATTTTATGAAGTTGTCGTGGTGGCCGATATGAACAACAGTTTAAACACGGCAATAGATCAACTTATTGCTACGTGCAAATGAGCCACAGCGAGAAGACCTGTAAAGAGTTGTATGAACACATGACTGATCAATACCACATAGTGATACCCAGCCGAATGGGCTCCAGCCGTTTTCCCGGTAAACCATTACACTTACTGAATGGCAAGGCGATGATTCTGCACGTCATCGATCGTGCAAGAGAATCCAAAGCGCAGAGTGTTGTAGTGGCCACTGACGACGAGCGTATTGTTGATACTTGTATTGCTGTTGGCGCCGATGTAGAGATGACAGATGTTTCGCATGTTAGTGGTACCGACAGAATCGCTGAAGTCGCATCGCGACGCGGTTGGAGTGACAAAAGCATTATCGTTGGCTTACAAGGCGATGAACCGGCAACGCCGCCTGACATGCTGAATCGGTTAGCGGAGAATTTGTCGAATCATGATGATGCGAATATGGCAACGTTTTGCCTTCCTGTGACATCGATAAAAGAGTATCAAAACCCGCATCGTGTCAAAGTAGTTAGAGATAAGCGCAATATGGCTTTGTATTTCAGTCGCGCATCCATACCAGCCAGACGTGAGGCTATAGCCGGCACAACTTACCCACAAAGTTTTATACATGTGGGTTTATATGCTTACCGATGCCATTTTCTGAAAAAGTTCTCAGCCTTGCCACCAGCGGACATTGAAATGGAAGAACAACTTGAACAGCTCAGAGTGTTGTTTCATGGCGGGCGCATTCATGTAGACGAGATAGCAGAAGCAGCAGCCGGTGTCGATCATATAGAAGATGTTGCCGAGATCGAAGCCGTGCTCAAACAGCGCTTTGGTAGTTAGCAAAGCTTGTTTTTACTTATGGTTTTCTTCCCGGTTGGTAGTGGCACTGGAAGATTCAATAATCGGATAACAATTTATGAGCGAGTACGATAAGCCGGACAGAAGCTGGAAGATAGAATCAAGCGAACTGGTCTACAAAGGTTTCTATCAAGTCGAGAAAATCGGCTTTAAGCATGCGTTATTCAACGGTGGTGAATCCGATGTTGTGCATCGGGAACAATTTGTTCGCGGCAATGTTGTTGCGGTTCTAGCTCACGACCCTAAGCTTGACAAAGTTGCGTTGGTTGAACAATTCAGGCTGGGGGCAAGAAACAGAACCACGCACCCATGGCTTATGGAAGTGATTGCCGGCATGGTCGAGCCCGGCGAACAACCAGAAGAGGTGGCTATTCGTGAAGCTTACGAAGAAGCTGGCTTGCGGCTAAGCAATGTTAAGCAGGTGATGCATTACTTTGCCAGCCCCGGCGCAAGCTCTGAGGAAGTTTTTCTGTTTTATGCCCATACTGACTTATCGAGTGCTCAGGGTGTCTTTGGTCTTGATGAAGAGAGTGAGGATATTTTGCTGCATGTGGTTAGCGCTGATGATGCAATTGCGATGATAGAAAATGGTTCGGTTTGTAATGGGCTGAGTATTATTGCGTTGCAGTGGTTCAGACATTTTCGGCAACAGGCAGGTTAGCAAACTTTAGTCAGCCACAGCTATACCCGGGTTGCTTCTGACCCGGATGAGTTAAAGTGTAGTAATCCCGCAAAATAAAACAGATTTCGGCAGGGAGGCCGAATTTGTTTCTCCTCATACCCACCGAATTCACATTCGGGCACGTTTCTGGCACCGATTATTGTGTTCAACAAGGCTGTATGCCATCCGATGTTAAGGGGTGATTCCCTTGGTGCGGAGGTTGAATTTTCTCGATAGGCATTACAACGACCGATTTTGTGCGCATGCACCAACAGCGCTGAGAGTGACGTTCTATCGAATGGAAGGCAACACCATGGAGAAACAAACGCTTGGATACCACTTTTGGAACGTCAAACGGTGCCCCAGGTCGAGGCCGTTTGTGTCTGATCTATACGTTCACGCTGCTTTTACTTGCATTCAGTTTTGGCCATTCGGCTACAGCTGCAACGCTCGGTTTGGGTCCGTTCGCACAAGGCGTCTACAGTGGCACCGAACCGTTCAATACCAGTGGTAAATGCCATGAGTCGGGTGATGATTGCAGCGCGCTGGATGAGCGCGTTCGAACAGGCGATTTAATACAATATTCGTGGTCGGTCACATCGAATGATTTTAAGGTCGGAGAAGCTGACCTTGCTGCAGTTGTGTTTGAGCAAACGCTTCAATCAGATGAAGAAGCGACCGTACGTTTTGATGGTATACCCACCGTTTGTCTTGCCTATCCCGCTGGTCCGGGAGGGGATAATCCACGATCATCACTATCCACTCACACGGATGGTTCGCAAACCTTGCTCTGTAATCTGGGCAGCATGGGTGCGGGTGAGCTGAAATCCTTTTCCATTCCAGTACGACCAAGTGCCAATTCGGCCGACGGTTCTACTTTCCAGTCGACCCAGCGCGTTTACGCACTCGATGCGGCTGGACGCAAAGTGGTTGCGGATACCACTTATGTGGATAACACGGTTTATGAAATTTCTGCAGCCCCTGCGTTCGACATTATTGCGAACCGAAAAGATCTGTATCAGGGCAAGCATGTGGTTGCTGATTTGGGCAAGGGCGCTGGGCCGGAGTCTGGCTACATGGTGTATATGAGTGCGCACATTGCCGCTGATAGTTTACGAAAAGGCAAAGGTACTGAAGCACTTGGGGATGAAGTGGGCTTCAAGATTAAAATTAATGCAACCGCCAAAGACGGTAAAACCGAATTGGCCGTTCCTTATAAAATGATGGAGTGCATCCCGAATTCTACGCCTTGGCCGGGAACGGTATACGGCAACGAACAGCTAGCCAGTAGAGAATCGATTGGCCGAAAAGTGGTGGATTCTGGAACCTGTGTGTTTACCGGTGAAGACGATCTCGGTCATCAGTTCTGGTTACGAGGTATTGATAGCCAAGGCTCACGCTATCCAGTTGAAACTGCCACCGGTCAATCGCTTTCGACGGGCCCCTATTTTGTAGCAGCCTATCAAATTGGTTTCTTTGTGCCTTTTTCTGCGATTGAAGCCTCGGACGGTGATAACAGAGGAAATGGTGGCGCAATTAATCTGCGCACCTGTATAGAAGATTTTGATCCTCAAAGTACAGCTGGTGTATCGAATTATGCATCCGGTGTTGAACCTGGGTACAACGGAACGTCTATGCCAGATGGTTCTGAAAGTAATAACTGTACCGGTCCATTAACCTTGCAACTATCTACTGAGGGTGGTTACAACCATCGTTTGGTATCAGGTGCGGACGATTCGGGAGAGCACAGCATTGCGCCTCTGTTTGAAACCGAACATCTTGGCGCGGCTTCACTGGAAGCCGGAATGCGCTATGCGCATATGGAAACCTTTTTTAATACCGGTAGTAACCCGCTTGATAATTTTCAAGCCTGCTTCAAATTTGATAGCAGCGTTTCTAAGCTCGTCGAAGCGGATTCAATCGGTGCATCCGCTAATCGTTACGCATTTGTTGCAGACAATGGTACGGCCGGGTTTAATCCTTCTATATGGCAAGTTCAATACGGGCACGCTGAATATCGTGGCGATTCTCCGTTGGATAATGACGCCGATGGTATCGCTGATTTTAATGCTGAAACAGGACGCTATGAAGGCAATTGGGACGCTATGCGTTCAGCCGTTTGCACCGACGAACTTGCGCCGCGTTGGGTCAACGACCCAACTGAAATTGGTATTGATGCTGTGAACGTGGTGCGTTTTGTCAAACGCGCAAATGCCGCATCTATCCTGCCCGGACAAACCTTTCGGGCCTTTTTGCCGTTAGAAATGCGCAAGGTTTTTTCCGGTGGCAGCCATGATGGTGAACCAATACCGGTGGGAACTGTTGCTGCTGCATTAAGTAGTTTTCGCACAGATCAATTTTATCCGCAATGGCGGCCCACAGAATACATTCCGGCACCGGAATCAAGTCAAGGTGACGGTGATCGCGTTACGTTTACAAAAATCAAACTCGATGCCGTAGTGTCTACCCAGACGCCACTAGCGGCGGCTGGCATAACAAAATCGATTTTTGCAGGTAATAGCGTGGTGTGGAATGTCAGCGCATCGGTTGGCTCTCAGCTTCCACAAGGTGGCGTAGCTCGGGCGTTGCGAGTGGTAACAGAGTTACCGGCAGGATCAACTTACGATGCCACTTGTACAAATCAATTGTCTGAGGCTGCAGTGCCTACGTACATCCAGTACGATACGCCAACTGAAGGTCAGCAAACGTTAACATGGGAGTTGGGCGACCATCATTCCCAGAATACAGTAGCGCCAATTCGGTTTTGTGCAACTACCGATTCATTTGCAGAAGAGAATGTGTTGCAAACGGTAAAAGCCTTTGCTGTAGCCAACAATGCGACGCCGTCTAAACCAACCATACAATCTGTCACGTTGGGGCAAACAGGCGATATAAGAGCGGCTGCGTTAATTGATACTCAGGTTGGTGCGCGTAACAGCTCTCACGTTCATACCATGAAGTGGGTCAATTTTTCTAAAACCACCTCCATCGATAACCCGGTTGTTATTAGTGTGCTGCCCCACAACGGTGATGGTCGAAGTATGTCATCTCGTGACCCTGCGTCCGATTTCTCTGGTACTTTGCGTTTAGTTGGTCAGCCGGTAGCACGGTTCTCAGGTGAAACTGCACTGGCCGAAAATGAGCCAGCCATCGGGCAATTTCACTACACAGCCGATGCTATTGCCAGCATTTCAGATAATCCTGATTTGAATACCAGCAACTGGTGTAGTTATACCAACAATGCATTCCAGCCAACGGGTACGGTCACCGCTTCCTGTCCACGAGCATGGGCTGATGTTACTGCTATTAAGTTTATGTCAAACCATAAGCTGGAGCGGGCTCGCAGCCCCCGGCGCGGACAACAATTCAGCTACACACTAAGGGCATCCGGCAATCGGGCCGGGGATGTTTACAGTAACGCGTTTGGTTTGACATCAAGCGATTTTCCTGATGGGCAGGCGGTTAGAGCCAAGCCAGCCACTATGGTGATCACGACTCATTCCATTGGCGATTTTATATTTGTCGATGTCAATGCAGATGGAAAATACACAAGTCGAATCGACGTGGTTGCACCCGATGGCATAACCGTTGAGCTGCACGAGGCTGAAACGGATGCACTTCTGGCTACAACGAAAACCGAGGGTGGCACATTTTTATTTGATAATCTGGGCGATGGCAAGTACTACGTCCAGATTCCAGCGTCTGAATTTAGCCGTACCGGCCCTTTGCGTGACTGGACTGCTGCGGTGAATGGCAAAGCAGTTAATGAAGATGCCAATCATGATGAAGATCATTCCGGTTTTGTTCAAACCAGTGCATCTGTAGACGGAATAAGAACCGATACCGTTGAGCTTTCAGTTAAAGCTGTAACAACGCCTGGCAAAGAGCCTGTAGGTCAAGAGCCGGTTGGAGATAACGTTTTTGGTATTCTTGATATCAACACCAACGATGACTATTCCAATTTAACCGTCGATATCGGCCTTGCCAGTGGTGATGCCGATAATGATGGCGTATTGGATATTTTCGAATTTGGTACCAACGGATTAAACAATTTTGTTGATACCGATAACGATGGTGTACCCAACTACCTCGATTCAGACTCAGACAACGATGGCATCAGCGATGGCATTGAAGCATCATTGCAAGCCGTATCGTTAAACCAGACAATACCTGCCCCAACAGCAAGTGATATAGCAGCCCAGGGTGTCGTTCCTAGTGATGGTACTACCGGAACCACAGATGAAATCAATGGTAACACCGGTTTTTCGGGTAACAGTGCAACCGCGAATGAAAACCGTGTAACCGATCTTTTTCTGCACGGTATGTTGGACAGTGACAATGACGGTACGCCAAATTATCTCGATCTCGATTCAGATAACGATGCTGTACCAGACGCTTTGGAACACGCTGCGTTGGAGCCAGCTGGTTTGACGAGCAGCAACGGTGCAACACAAGGTGATTCAGCCAGCGCAACTGGCCAGTCTTCCACACCTGACTCAGATGGCGATGGGATTGCCGACTACATCGATCGTGATAGCGATAACGACGGTGTATCAGACAGTATTGAAGCGAACTTGAGTGCAACTGGTCATCGTGATGCAGATCAGGATGGCATCGTCGATCGATTCGATGTTGATATAACCAATGGAAGCGATAATAACGCCGATGGTATCGATGATTCTGAACAGTTGATCGATCGTGACAACGATGGCATACCTGATTTTCTGGATACCGACTCCGACAACGATGGATTGTCGGATATTGCAGAATATGGTCGTGTGGATAGAGACAGCGACGGGCAAATTGATAATTTTGTTGATCAGGATAACGACGGTGTGCACGACGGTGTGGAAGTTGACGTTGTTAGTGTCGACGATTTTGATGCAGATGGCGTAGCCGATAATCTCGACGCTGATACCGATGGCGATGGTATTCCAGATGCAATTGAGCTTTTCCTGCAGTCAAGCTCACCGGGCGATGACGATGGCTTACCGGCTTATCTGGATTTAGATACTGACAATGATGGTGTAGCAGATAGTTATGAATTTGTTATATCAGGTAAAGATGATGACAATGACGGTATCGATAATACGTTTGATATAGACAACGATACCACCGGCGCTAAAGACAACAATGGTGATGGTATTACCGACTATTGGTTAAGCCGAGCAAACTATGACTCAGATGGTGATGGCAAGGCAGATGCACATGACACCGATAGTGATGGTGATGGACTCTCTGACGCGTTTGAAAATCAAACCGGAGATGCCAACAACGATGCCAAACTGGACGTGTTTGTAGATAGTAACGGCGATGGATTACACGACAACTTATTCAGCCTTAATTTTCCGGAAAGCGGAGTTTATGCCCGGCCTGACTCGGATGCCGATGGCATCATCGATTCGTTGGATGTTGATTCTGATAACGATGGGTTGCCAGATGCGCTGGAGCGCCAGGTTATTAGAGCCTCTGGCACTGGCAACGCTACTTCTGGTAATGGAAACGCAGGAAACACCAACACCCAAAATACCAATGCACCTAGCGATAGCAATGGTTCGGACATTGATTCTACGGCGAATACGTTAGTTAGTGATGTAGCAGATTTTGATGCTGACGGCATACCGGACTATCGCGATAAAGATTCTGATAACGATGGCATTCTTGATAAAACAGAAGCCAAATCCGTCACCATGGATGCAGATGGCGATGGTATCAGTAACTTATTCGATGTGGATGTAACGGGTGGGCAGGATCAAAACTCAGACGGCATCGATGATCGCTTGTCCATCAACTCGTTCCCTGATACCGATGCCGATGGAATTCCAGATCATCTGGATTCTGATTCCGATGGCGACACCATCCCGGATTTACTCGAAGCCGGCGCTCAAGACCAGAACGATGATGGTTACATAGATGGCTTTAGCGATCGCAATGGGGATGGTGCACACGATGGCTTGGATGAATCCGGGCTTACGTTAATTGACACCGATTTGGATGGTCTGACCGATACCATAGACACAGATTCTGATAATGATGGCATACCGGATTCGGTAGAAATCAAAATCCTCGATAGCAATGCTGCTGATGTTGATAACGACGGTCTACCCGATTATCTTGACAGCGACTCAGATAACGATGGGATTAGTGATGGCGAAGAGGCCAGACAAGTTATCGTTAGCAACGTGGACTCCGCATCGAATAGTACGGACGAAAATGGCGCGTCCATCGATTCGGTCACTGGCGCAGAATTAGGCGATGTTGATGGCGATGGTCCTGGTAATGATGGTGGTGTTGGTGATAATCGTTCAGTAATACAATACATACCTCGCGATACCGACAATGACGGCAGCATCGATCAGCGCGATCTTGATTCTGATAACGACGGCGTTAGTGATGCAGTTGAATACGGTTCTGGCACCAACCCCACCGATAGCGATTCCGACGGGATTGCAGATTTTATAGATTTCGATTCCGACAACGATGGCATACCCGATATTCTTGAAGGCCGCGGCGATCGTGACAATGATGGTCTTCCTGACAGACTCGATACCGATTCAGATGGCGATGGCATTGCAGACTTAATCGAAGCGGGCATCCCACCGATCGATTCAGATAGTGATGGCATTGTTGATTATCTGGATGCCGACACACTGGATGCAAACGGACAAGCAAGCAGCGATACCAACCATGATGGTATAAAAGACAATGTTATTGTCAGCGCCCTGACTGACAGCGACAACGACCGAATTCCTGATTTCCGCGACACTGATAGTGACAACGACGGTATTCCCGATGCTGTAGAGATTGGTGATGCTCTATCTGGTATTGATTCCAATAACGACGGTGTTCCTGACTTTCTCACAACCGATTCAGATGGTGATGGCGTCAGCGATACTGTGGAATTTGGGCCTGTAAGCAGTGGCGCAAACGTGAGCACAGGAAAAGATTCCGACGCAGATGGTGTGCCAGACTATCGCGACATGGATTCAGACAACGATGGCATTGCAGATATTTTTGAAGCAGGAACAACGAATGTTGAAGGCGCCGTAACCTCATTAACTTCTCTTCCAGACACCGATAACGATGGTGTGCCGGATATGCTCGATACAGACAGCGATAAAGATGGTATTAGTGATGCCATAGAAGGTTTGCGGGATACAGACGGAGATGGCGTCAGTGATTACATCGATACCGATTCAAACAATGATGGTCGGCTCGATGGACTGGATGGCACCGCAGATCACGATGGTGATGGCATTCCTGATCGACTTTCATTCGTAGGCAATAGTGAAGATACATCTGTTGCGACAGGCATTCCAACTGCGACCGATGCAGATGGCGATTCTATTCCGGATGCGATAGAAAACGCGGCGGGGCTGGATGCGTCGACTCAAACCGATTCGGTGGACTCCGATAAAGATGGCATTATTGATAGTCTCGACCTTGATTCTGATAACGATGGCATTCCAGACCTGATTGAAGCTGCAACGGCTGGTGATGGCGTTGCAGATACCGACAGCGATGGTGTACCAGATTACCTTGATTTGGACTCAGACAACGATGGTATTGCGGATGCGATAGAAGGCCGCGTGGATTTTGATAACGATTCAATCGCAGACTTTCGCGATCTGGACTCAGATAACGACAGTATTGCAGATGCTGTGGAACAACACGTTGATAGTGATGCAGATGGTGTTGTGAACCGCCACGATCTCGATTCAGATAATGATGGCGTGCCAGATAGATTAGAGCCTGATGACCGTGATCAAGACGGCTTGCCTGGCTTTATCGATACTGACTCCGATAACGACGGTATATCGGATACGGTTGAGTCTGGCATAGCCTCAACTTCAGATGTACAGAACTCAGCGACAGGTCAATCAGATTCAGGTGAGACTGATTCGATTGGAAGCGCAACAGCTGGAAGTACAACAACAGGAACAAGTACAGCTGGAACAGGTACAACTGGAACAGGTACAACAGGAACAGGTACAACAGGAACAGGTACAACAGGAACAGGTACAACAGGAACAGGTACAACGAGCGTAGGTGAATCAACTGCCATTGGTGCCAACACAGGTGGTATTAACACCGGTGAAACCAACGAAGGACCATCTGGCAACCCTCAATCCCCGCAGACCTTAACGATTGATCAGTTGCGCGACTCGGATTCCGACGGTACGCCCGATATCATCGATCTTGATAGCGACAACGACAGCGAAGCTGATGCCTCGGAACGTGAGATCGATACCGATGGTGATGGTGTGCCTGATTATCTCGATAGAGACAGTAACGCTAATGGTATCGACGATCTTCTTGAATACTCACGCGACACAGATGGCGATGGCGTGCCGGATATCCTGGATGTTGATAATGACAATGACGGTCTGCCTGATGGATTCGATGGTTACACCGATGTGGATGGCGACCAGCTTCCAAATTTTCTCGATCCAGATTCAGACGGTGATGGCATAAGCGACGCAATTGAAGCTGGCATCTCCCAAACTGTGCCAAAAGACTCTGATAACGATGGCGTTGAAGACCGATTCGACCTGGATAGCGATAATGATGGTGTACTGGATGCTATAGAATCCGCCGATGATTACGATGGCGATGGGGTGCCCAACTATGTCGATACAGATAGTGATGGTGACGGAATTGCCGACTTGGTAGAAAGTGGATTTACCGATTCAAACAACGATCAGGTTATCGATAACTTTATTGATAGCAATGCGGACGGCGTCGCCGACTCAATCGATGCGCTGGTGTTGTCATCATTAGATAGTAATGGCGATGGCGTACCCGACAGGCTGGATGGCGGATTAACGGGGAATAGCCCGTCAAGTCCCGATTTGGGTGCGGTTTTTGAAGATGCGGATGGAGATGGTTTGTCTGATGAACTTGAAGGAGACTCCGATTCCGATGGTGACGGTTTACCAAATTCTAGAGATCTGGATAGTGACAACGATGGAATCCTCGATGAAGAAGAGGCTGGTTTTACGTTGTTTACCGCGCGTGATTCCGACGCTGATGGCTACCCGGATTTTATAGACAACGACAGTGACAATGACGGGCTGACAGATGTTGCCGAAAACATGAGCAACTTGGATGATTTCAACGTTGATGGCATCATCGATAGCTTTATAGATTCAAATCGAAATGGCGTTGATGATGGCGTGGATTTAATGCCTGTTTATCCAGAAGATATAGACTTGGACGGTCTACCCAATCACCTCGATTTGGATTCTGATGGCGATGGTGAATTCGACTTACAAGAAGTTGGCGGACAGGATAACGACAATGATGGAACTGTTGACGGGTTGCTCGATGTCGATGTTGATACCATTCCAGATAGTGTTGATGTAGACCAGACGCCCGGAACTGATGTAGATGGCGATGGCATTATAGATAGTGCCGATATCGACTTTTTGCCAACAGAAGGCGATCAGGACCAAGACGGCATTGCCGATTCTTTTGATATCGATATCGACGGCAATGGGCTAGCTGAAATTGGTGTCGTGGGCGGTTCCCCTACCGCCAATTGGCCTGACCGAGATGGCGATGGTGTTCCAGATGTGAAGCAGCGTTCTTTGGGGGGCAGCGATGTCATACTGGGTGACGATGGTATTATTCGCACAGGTGTTGAAGGTCAGGGTAGTGGGTGTTCGGTTCATCCGGCTGGTTCGAACCGAGCTGATCCTCTATTGTTAATGCTGTTGCTTAGCGCTCTGGGTTTGCTGTGTTATCGAAGTCTAATGCGTAGAAGAATTGGTATTTTCTATCGCTGACAGCGTACGAATTCAGCGGAAAACCGCACTTCAACTTTGACCATCTTACCGCCGTGGATCTTTTTCGGAAATAAGATAAGCTTGAAGAATGAACCAGATTCAATTCTACTTCGGACTTGGCAGTCGATATTCCTACATAGCTGCAACACAGATCGCGCGAATCGAAAAAGAAGAGGACGTCAGGTTCGATTGGCTTCCGATTTTCAGTGGTAAGCTAATTGAGCAGTCAAACCCCAATCTATTTGCACCCGAAAATCAACGTGGTCAATATAGTCCCGAATATCGAACCCTGGACGCTCAAAGGTGGGCACACTATTACTCGATCCCATTCAAAGAACCCAACGTTGAGGCTGTAGACTGGTCCAATGTTGTAAGGGCGTGTCTTGCGGCAAAGTTTCTGGGCCAAATTGATGTCTATGCGTTAGCTGTTTACGATGATGTATTCGTGAAGGGCCTTCCACCCAGAACAGAAATCCGATTGATTGAACTGGCAAAAAGCATCGGCCTCTGTGCCGCTGAATTTCAGGATTTGCTTGTTTCCGGTTTGACAGCTGCTGAGGAGGAAAAAGTTCTTAATAATGCCATTAGCAGCAATGTGTTTGGCGTTCCATCCTTTGTTGTTGATCGCGAGATATTTTGGGGACAAGATCGAATTCCTTTATTAATTCAGCACCTAAAAAAACACTTATGAAGTCAACAATGGGGCCAGCCGAATCTGTCTTTTAGATCAATCTTAAGCCTCTACATTTAAAATCACGCTAGCGAACGATATAAGTGGGTGTTCAACTTAAATAACAAAGTATGGTTATTTCATACCAAGGTTTCGATCAGAGTTATTTCAGTGCTCTGATTGAATTGTCTGTTTACAAGTTGATGGGGTAATACGAATCAATTGCGTCGAGGCCATTCCTGGGGCTTTGTCGCACAATACCAATGCTACGCAACAACTAATTTGCTCACTTGATAATTCTGTCGAAACTAGCGAAGCTTGTCGTTAGTTACACATCGATACACATTCAAAATTACCGATAAGATACTGTTCAACAACGTGACCAAATACATTTAATAAATTGCTCACTTAGCCAAGTGAAAACATTGCTCCCCACATTAAAAAAAGGCTATTGTTATGTATGGTTAATCAGTACGCCGAATTTTATGCTGGATGCAGAAATTTTATGAAAGCCCAAATCACATACGTTTCTTCACAGAAATTCCGGAAGGTCAGTATGGTAGGTGATAACAATAAAGCTGTGCTACTGCGCAGCCTGTTAAAGCTTCTCACTATCAGATTGGTTTTAAATATTAAGCTTGTCTTAGTGGTGCAAATTTGTGTGGTGCCATTTTTGGCGTCAATTTTTACACTAAATGCACCTGTTCACGCGCAGAGTAGTACGCCAAGTGTCGAACAGTTAGAAGAAATTATTGTAGAAGAAGAGGGAGAGCCTGAAACCCCGCTCCCACTCGGTACAGGCATGAGCGGCGAGACACTGCGTTCCGCACCTGGATCAGCGGGTGACCCCTTGCGTACCATGCAATCCTTACCTGGTATGGCTTTCACCAATGATGAGGAAGCAGAGCCAGCCGTTCGCGGTTCTCGGCCTGGCGATAATTACTTTCAATTGGATTTTGCGCCGTCGAACTATATTTTCCATTTTGATGGTGCTATTAGTGTATTTAACGCCGATTTAGTCAAGTCGTTTGATATTTATCAGTCAGCGTATGGTCCGGAGTTTTCAGGGGTTACGGGTGGTGTGTTCGATGTTCAACTGCGGGACCCCAAAACCAATCGATTGCAAACAACAGTCGATGTCAGCCTGTTGCAAGCTGGCGCCATTGTAGAAGGCCCCATAAGTAAAACACAGTCTTTCTACCTTGCTGGTCGATTGAGTTACCTGGATATTTTTCTGGCAGATCAAATCCCAGAAGAGGATGGCGTTAAAATCGAGGAGTTCCCTAAATACAACGATTATCAGGGAAAGTATGTCTGGAAGCCCGAGAGTGGGGGAAAGCTCACTGTGCAAATTAACGGCGCAGGAGATACAGCTCAGATTGATGTGGCAGACGATTCTGAAGAGATCGATAACGACCCTATATTTGCCGGTACTTTCTTATTCGATCAATCATTTCATGAGCAGGCCGTTCGGTGGGAGCAATCGATAACCGATCGCCTGGATATACACAGTTTACTTTCTCATGGTGTTGCAACTGAGAGTGGAACATTTGGTGGTGCCGGTAATTTCAAATCAAAAACCGATTCTTTCTTTTTTAAAACCCACGCAAACTATTCATTGAATCCCAAACACGATTTATTATTTGGTGCGCAGGTTCGTGATGGAAATGCTGATCTGGATATATCGATTTCTTTACCACCGTGCGGCGAACTCGACCCAGGTTGTATTTTTACTGGTTCCGAGAGGCTTGAATCACAAGATAAATTTAAATTTCGTTCCTACCGCGCCTTCATAAAAGACAACTGGTATGTGACCGATAAACTCACCTTATTCCCGGGTGTGGCATTTCAACAAGAGAATATACTGGATAAGCAATTCGTGGAGCCACGGTTGGCCATGGAGTATGCAATAAGCGACGACACGATATTTACCGCAGGTGTGGGCCAGTACCGACAATCGCCGAGCTATCTGGAATTTGATGAAACCTTTGGGAATCCGTCGTTAGATTATTTGGAGGCACTGCATGCCCAAGTAGGTGTTCAACGATTTTTTGATAATGGATGGAGCGTTAAGTCCGAGCTTTACTATAAGGCGTTGGATAATCTGGTGATAAGTGATGAGGAGCAGCAATATATAAACGGTGCTGAAGGCACCGCAGTTGGGTGGGATACGCTTATACGTAAAGACTTAACCAACAAGGTATCCGGGTGGGCAGCGGTCTCGTTCTCCAAGGTTGATCGCACAGAAAAAAGTACTGGAAAGAGCTTTGTTTTTGAGTACGACCAACCGGTAAACCTAAGCCTTGTAGGTAAGTACAAGTTTAATTCCAGATGGTCGGTCGGCGGCAAGCTCTGGGTACACAGCGGTGCTCCCTATACCCCCGTTATTGGTGCTAATGAGGACGCTGATCGTCCTGGATTTTATCGACCTGTGTATGGTGAGCTGAATTCAGAGCGTTTCCCAACCTATCAGCGATTGGATTTACGCGTCGATCTTGCAGTTCAACGGCGCGGCATTGAAAATTTGGGGTTCTATTTCGAACTTTTAAATGTGTTGGGTAAAGAAAATCCCGCCAGTTATGACTACAATGCCGACTACACAGAGAAAGAAGCATCACCCCAACTTACTGGCATTTTCTCGTTTGGGTTTAAGGCGACGTATTAATCATGGAATTTTTAAAGCAATATCTTGATATCAGTGTATTTGCTGTATTAGGGCTTATGAGCTTTTTGGCATTAGCCTATGTTATCGAGAGAACCATTAGCTATAGCCGCATAAAAGTTGAGCGCTATCGACAGCTTGAGCACCTAAAAATCGACTTGAACAAAGGTTTGCCGATAATAGCCACTATTGCATCTAACGCTCCCTATGTCGGATTACTTGGAACTGTGTTTGGTATTATGCTCACTTTTTACGATATTGGGCAAAGCGGTCAGATAGACACCAATTCGGTTATGGTTGGTTTAGCCTTGGCATTAAAAGCAACTGCCCTCGGACTTTTCGTAGCAATACCTGCAATGATTTTCTATAACTTGCTTGTGGCCAAAGCGGAGCAACTTATCTCGCTTTGGAAGATAGCGCATGGTGTATCTGAGCAAGGCCGATAAGAAAGCCCATGAAGAAATTTGAATCTATTAATGTTATTCCTTTCATAGACATTATGTTGGTGTTGTTGGCTATTGTATTGACTACGGCTACATTTGTAACCAACGGCAATTTGGATATTACGTTACCCAGTGCAAACTCAAGTTCTTCACCTGACAACATAGAGCGTGTTGAAATAGCGATAGATAGTGCTGGCGAGTTATATATTAACGGAGTTGAGTACACACTTAACAAAGCCGAGTTACAGCTGCAACTACTTAGTCAGGATACGCCGATATTATTAATGATTGATGAGACTGTTGAGTTCAAGGAATTTGTATCGGTTATCGATATATTGAAGCGCTACTCTCTCGATAAAGTTTCAATCTTGACCAGGAAGAACAGTTGAGCGCACGCGCTATCGGGTTTGCGCTTTCTGTTTTGGTTCATGTCGCAATAGCAGTAACGCTCTACCAGCAACGTGAGAATCTCACCACAGCTGCCGCACCAGCGACGGCGGCCACCTCCATAGACATAGCTGCATTCGAATTGCCCGAGCCCGAGCCCGAGCCCGAGCCCGAGCCCGAGCCAGAGCCAGAGCCAGAGCCAGAGCCAGAGCCAGAGCCAGAGCCAGAGCCAGAGCCAGAGCCAGAGCCCAAATCAGAACCCAAACCAGAACCCAAACCAGAACCCAAACCAGAACCCAAACCAGAACCCAAGCCGAAGCCGGTGGAATCTGCTGCTGTACCGGAGCCAGTTGTTGCTGAGGTTGTGATAACCGCAGAGCAGAAGCAACGCGAAATTGACTACAAAGATCGTTTGCGAGCGGCGATATTAAAAAATCGAGTGTACCCGAGACAGGCTCGACGAAAACGTCAGGAAGGTACTGTAGAAGTGACTTTTACCATACTCCCCACAGGTGTTATTAAAGAGGTGAAAGTGACAAAAAGTTCTGGTGTTGAGCGCTTGGATGATGCAGCCAGAGAGGCGGTGTCTGCTGTTGGCAATTTTGAACCGTTCTCCGATGATATGAAGCAAAGCGCCAGGACATTGGTTGTACCAATAATTTTTGATTTACGTTAAGCGCTGGTAGCAATGTATCGGTAGAAATAGATTTGCCCTATCTCTATAACTGGTATAATATACAGTACATGCAATATGATCTTAGAGCATCATGAGAAATACCGAATCCCCCATCGAGGCTGCTGCAGTTGATGTTGTGCGTCATATCGAAGTCAAAGCGTATGTAGATAATTACGAGTCACTGACCAATCGAGTTGCTGCGCTGTCAAACGCTGCCCCCATCGATCGAGTTCAGCACGACATCTTTTTTCACTGTCGGGCTGGGCGTTTGAAATTGCGTAGCTCCGGTCAGTATCATCATCTGATTTTTTATCGGCGCAAAGATGACTATGGGCCAACGGAGTCGTTCTATCAATTCGCCAGCACGCAAAACCCGGCGGCGCTCCAGACTTCGTTAGGTAGTGCGTTTGGTGAGGCTGGTAGAGTCAAGAAGTTCAGGCGAACTTTTAAACTAGGGTGCACCACAATTCATCTCGATCGGGTTGGGGGGTTAGGTGATTTTCTTGAAATAAAAACGGTTCTTAACCCAAGCTCAGGTGATGAGTCGAGCGCGGCTCCAATGTCGGTTGAGCAGGGCACAGGCCTCGTTGAAAGTATCATGCACACGCTCGATATCGATTTATTTCAATTGGTTGATGGTGCTTATATCGATCTCATCAACGAGCGAGTGTCCTGCCGCTAGTTCAGCGCTTTCGTTGCAGACGCGGTTCTGTGCAGGCTACGCATATAGCTACTGCCAAAAGAGGCCGATTTCCGTACAAAGTCGTGTGACATTGTTAAAACGTGAGCGCGTACAATTGACTTCGAGAGCGTGAGAGACCAACATGGGGAGACCAGAACTCAACCCGTACGCACCGCATGAAACACCTTTTTGTTACTAGTTTAGCCCCGTCAGTTACTGCCCGTAAGCGGGTGATGCTGAGCCGACTGGCGTCGGTGACCATGCTTATCGAGAATAAGCTTACGGGGACTACGCTTACCGAGAATGGGCGTACTGAGAATGGGCGCACCGAGAATATGTGCGCCAGTTTATCTGCAAACTATGCCGGCCTGCGCGTATGCGAAGCAATTCGCACATTGGGTGCTATTATCTCCACCCCAAAGCTTTTAGCGGTTCTGTTGCCGTTAACCATGTTGGGAGCTTGTTCCACTGAGCCTGAGTCCACATTTCAATACACAAAGCAGAATGGTGAAAATAGTGCTGTGTTCGCCAATATGCAAGCACCCAACATCATTGTTCAATCAAGGGCGGTCGATAGCAGTGCGCTCGTGCTTAGCGTTACAGTCAATGACATTGAGTACGATTTCAGTACTGAGAACCCATCAGGAGAACGCCAGAGAACTATCCCCGTAACCCCTGGGGACATCTTGCGTGTCGTGGTGACGTGGTCTGAGAATTTCAATGGCAGAGTTCTGCCACTTGCACAAGCAAGTGAAACGTATACCGTACCGGTTAACCCTGCATCAAGCCTTGAACTGCGCTTTGTTGATACTGATTACTTCACTCGTTTTGATGAAGATAACGATGGTGTGAGTAATTTGGTTGAGCGAAACGAAAACACAGACCCTTACGCTAATGCTGCTCCCAATGATCCCATCATACAAGTTCCGTTAACGCTACAAGCAACATTGCCCGGAGAGTTGGTTGGTGCGAGCGATACCATTAATGATTCGTTGTTTGTCGTGGCTGAAGTTGATCGGGTTCCTGTAACATTTAGTCGTGAGGCTGATGTCTGGGTTGGTACCACTACAGTACCTACCGACGCTAATGCATTGGTGGAACTCACGGTTTTTTCATCTATCAGTCCAACAGCGCGATTAGCAAGTTGGCGGGACACCATCAATGTTGGGTCGGGTGCGTCAGTGTCGGTAGCGGCGAATCAATATTCGTATGAATTCAACATCGATGGTGATGAGTTCAGTAATTTGCAAGAGATTGTTGCTCAAACGAATCCGCTGGACAGAAGCGATCCTGCGCTGAACCCGTGCGAAATTTCGAGATTCACTGAGGGATGCAACCTGGATGCAGACAGCGATGGTGATCCTGACAGTGTAGAGACAGAAACTGCCGATGCGGACGACGACGACCGACCGGATTATTTGGAATCGAACAGCGATGATCTGGATGACGACGGAATTCCCGCGCAATTCGATCGTGATGAAAACAATCCGTGTATTCCTTCCGAAACGTCACTGACTTGCGTGCAATCAATGCCTGATCCTACGCCGGTTGCACCAACACCTGAGCCAGAACCAACACCTGATCCAGAGCCAACGCCTGAACCAGAGCCAACGCCTGAACCAGAGCCAACACCTGAACCAGAACCAACACCTGAACCAGAACCAACACCTGAGCCAGAGCCAACACCTGAGCCAGAGCCAACACCTGAGCCAGAGCCA